>URNU01000008.1 GCA_900549275.1 uncultured Collinsella sp.
AACGACGGACGGCGGCCGTGGCGGCAGTCGGCAAACAGCGTGAACTGCGACACCACGAGCACCTCGCCGTCGACATCGGCCAGTGCCAAGTTGGTCTTGCCGTTCTCGTCCTCGTTGATGCGCAGCCCGCGGAGCTTGCCCCACAGCTTGTCGGCTTCGGCGCGTGTGTCGCCGTGGCCCACGCCTAGCAGTACCAGGTAGCCGCGTCCAATGCGGCCCACGCACTCACCGTCGACCGTCACGCCGGCGTTGAGCACGCGCTGCACCACCGCACGCACGGCCTACTCCTCGCCCGTGAGTTTGGCGGACAGATGCTCGAGCGCATGGAAACGATGGCTGATGGCGTTCTTCTCGTCCGCCGTGAGCTCGGCCATAGTCTTGCCCGGCGTATCGACCGGCAGGAACAGCGGGTCGTAGCCAAAACCGTGATCGCCGCGGCCCTCGTGCGCGATAACACCCTCACAGGCGCCCTCGCCATAGGTGACCAGGCCGTCCGTATCGATAAGCGCGACGACGCTCATAAAGCGCGCGGTACGATCCTCGTCTGCCACGCCTTCCAGGTTAACGAGAAGCTTGGCGTTGTTGGCGGCATCGTCGCCATGCACGCCCGCATAGCGCGCGCTATACACGCCCGGCTCGCCGTCCAGCGCGTCGACGACCAAGCCAGAATCGTCGGCGATGGCCATAAGGCCCGTCTCCTCAACGGCAGCCTGCGCCTTGATGATGGCGTTCTCCAAAAACGTCGTGCCGTTTTCCTCGGGATCCTCAAAATCACCCAGCTGGCCGAGCGCCACAAAGCGCACCTCGGGCATGACCTTGCCCAAAATGGCCTCGATCTCGGTGAGCTTATGGGCGTTGCCGGTTGCCACGACGATGGTCGCCGCCGGGTCGAGAGTGTCGATGTCAATCTTCTCAAGTGCCATGGCTGGCCTCCTTGTCTCTATAGCAATGCCGTGTTGGGGACGACGAGGGCCTCGGCCTCTCTCCCCTCTCAATCAGCGGCAGTCTTATACTTCGGCGTTTTCGCAGATAAAACCTGCCAAAATGAACCTGTCCCTTTTTGGCAGGTTAGGCGAGGACCTGGCGCTGAAGCTCGATGAGCTCGGCAATGCCCTTGTCGCCCAAGTCGAGCAGGGCGTTGAGACGCTTGCGGTCGAAGGGCGCCTGCTCGCCGGTACCCTGAAGCTCGATCATCTCGCCGGTGTCGGTAGCGACGAGGTTCATGTCGACCTCGGCGTGGCTGTCCTCGGAATAATCCAAGTCGAGCAGGGTGTTGCCATCGACGACACCCATAGATATCGCGGCAACCTGGCCCGTGAGCGGGATGCGCTCGAGCTTGCCCGCCTCGACCCACATGGCAAGGGCGTCGTGCAGTGCGACCCAGGCGCCGGTAATGCTCGCCGTACGCGTGCCGCCATCGGCCTGGATCACATCGCAGTCGACGGTAACGGTGTACTCGCCGAGCGCCTTCATATTGACGACGGTACGCAGGCTGCGACCGATAAGCCGCTCGATCTCCATGGAGCGGCCCTTGCGGTTGGCATGCTCGCGCTTGCAGCGTTTACCGGTCGAGGCCGGCAGCATCGCATATTCCGCCGTTACCCAGCCGGCCTTGGCGCCCTTGCGCCAACCCGGCACACCCTCCTCGATGGTGGCGGCGCACAGTACGCGCGTGTCGCCGAACTCCGCCAGGCACGAGCCGTGGGCGTGCTTCATAACGCCGCGGGTGAGCTTAACGGGACGCAGCTCGTTGGCGGCGCGGCCGTTGGCGCGGTTGACCTGCATGTATTCCATAAGAAGACCCTTCTCGACCAAAGACTGTCAAAAGCGAGCGCGCTAGCGCAGCTCCTCCAAGTCGACATGCTCAACGCTCTTGAGCGGCTGACCAAAGATAAAGCTACCGGCCACCGCGAACTCGGCGATGTTATCGGATGTCGTGGCAAAGCGATGCAGGGGCTCCGCGCCGTCTGCCGCAAGCTGCTCGCGGCGCGTAAGGATATCGGCAAGCTCGCGCGTGGTCTCCTCGGCAGAGCTCACCACGCGCACATGAGATCCCAGCGCATGGCGAATGGGGCCCGCAAGCAGCGGAAAATGTGTACATCCAAGCACCACGGTGTCAATGCCGTGCCCCAGCAGGGGCTCGACCGTCGCACCGACTAACGAGCGCACCTGGGAGGTGTCGAAGATGTCGTCGTTTTCGAGCCACTGCTCCTGCAGATGCGCGCCCGAGGCAAGCTCGCTCTCGACCACCTCGACGAAGCTTGAGGCAGGGCAGCCGTACACATCGACGCCCGCATCCAGGTCCTGGATAGCGCGCGTGTACGCGCCAGACCGAATCGTAAGGTTGGTGGCCAGCACGCCCACGCGGCGCGTACGCGTGCTGTTAATGGCGGCACGTGCGCCCGGTGCGATCACGCCGATGACCGGAACATCGAGCACCTGTTGCGCGACGCGCAGGGCAGCGGCCGTTGCCGTATTGCAAGCGATGACCATGATCTTGACATCGTGGTGCGAAAGCCAGCGGCCCACCTGCAGGGCAAACGAGCGCACCTCGTCCTCATCTCTCACGCCATAGGGACAGCGCTTGGTGTCGCCAAAGTAGTAAACAGACTCATGCGGAAGGGCCGTTGCGATCGCGCGCGCGACCGTCAAGCCGCCCAGGCCCGAGTCGAACACGCCGATCGGGCGCGTATCTCCGGCCAGATTCTCGATATCGGACATTGCCTCACCAGATTCTCTCTCGAAAAATGCGACCACGCGTGATGCGTCGCGCTACGAACGGGCTGCGACCAGCAGCTCGGCCGTTGCCACCCAACCGTCGACAATCTTGCCGCGCGTTACATAGGCATTGTCGCAGGCGTCCAAGAACTCCGGGGCACCGGCGCTCGTCAGACCGTTCTCAACCAGGCAGAACATGCCCACATGGTCGGCCATGTAGAAGTCGGACTCGGAGTCGCCGAGTGCGAGCGTCTCCTCGCGCTCGATCCCCAGGTGCTCGCAGAAGCGCGCAATGGCAACGCCCTTGTTGAGACCCGCCGGGTTGATATTGAAGGCGCGGCCGTCCTCGGCGCGATTAAGCTCGAGCGTCGTCGGCTTGGACAGGTGCGTCAGATGGCCGTTGCAAGCCCAGACCAGACCGCAGCCGGCCTCGTCCAGGATGGCCTGGACCTCATCGTCGGGCACATCGCCGCGCATGCCGACAGTGACCTCACGGTACTTGTAGCCGGTCGACATGTCGTTGTGGTACTCAATTTTGTGCGGCCAGCGGGCAAGGATCTTCTCGCACACGCCGGTCTGCTCGATCACCTGGTGCGGCGTGAGACCGCAGGCGGGGTCGTAGGGCATGTCGCCCGTCAGGTACTCCCAATCGTTGGCCTTGAGGTCGTACATGACCAGGCCGCCCATCTCGCCGATGTAGGAGTTGAGGCCGAGCACGCGGGCGTCCTCATGGATCATGGTGCGATTGCGACCCGAGGTGGGGACCACCTGGATGCCGGCACGAGTGAGCGCGACAACCGCCTCGACGAGCTTGGTCGAGGGATTGCCGTCGTTATCGCGCAGCACGCACGAGCCGGGGGCGAGCATCGTGGCGTCCAGATCGGTAAAGACATACTTGACCTTGGCAAGACGCTCGCGCATCTCGCCCGAAAGCTCGGCAACGGTCGGCAGGATGTTGTGAGACATGGTCACTCCGTTTACATAGAAGGGGCTTGGTCTTGAGTAGTGAGGCTCGCTTAAGCGGGTCGCACTTGGAACGACGGCGCCCTCAACGCGCCGTCGTCAACACAATGTATCAGTCGAACTGGGTAACATCGATCAGGCGATGCGCAAGCGAAAGGTCACTCTCGATGGGCACGAATTCGTCGCCCACATGCATGAGCTCCTCGTCGCCCTTGGCGAGCAACAATACAATCGTGGGCGCATCGGGGTTGATGTACTCCCCGCGTGCCGCCTTAAAGGCCGCGTGCACTGCCGCCTCGCGATCAAGAATAATCTTGTTCGGTGTGTCGTCGGGGACATTCTCCGCGAGTTCGCGGCAGACCTTCATCGGGTCTTCGCGAGCGGGATCCTCGTTGGTAAAAATCATCAGGTCGGAATACGGTGCGGCCTCGCGCGGCAATTGCTCGCGGCGCTCCTGAGCCTTGCCGCCGGCGGCGCCAAACAGCGCAATGACGGGGCTGGCGGGAAAGGCACGTTTGACCGACGAGAACAGCGAACGGAATGAAAGCTGGTTGTGTGCGTAGTCCACGACGCAGACCACACGACTGTCCTTCGACTCCACAACCTCCATGCGACCGGGCACGCGGAATTTGGAAAGGCCCTCTTTGATGGCATCGATGCCAATGCCAATCTCGCGCGCGGCGGCAATTGCCACCAGCGCGTTTTCCACGTTAAAATCGCCCGCGATACCCAGCAGAATCTTCTCCCCCGCCGCGGGCTCATCGGCGTTCAGGCCATGCAAGTTAAACTCGATGTTAAAGCCAACCATGCGCACGTCGCTTACCCACAGGCTAGCCTCAGGATGCTCAACGCCAACAGTCACGAGGCGCTCGGCCGTCGATGCCGCCTCGAGCACGCGATTGACCTCGTCGGTGCCAAGATTGACCACGGCCGTTTTTGCCTGGTCGAAAATCCTGAGCTTGCTCTCAAAATAATCCTCGAACGTAGGGTGCTCGATAGGCGAAATGTGATCGCGACCGATATTGAGGAAACACGCAACGTCAAAGGGCAGGTTCTCGACGCGCTGGTACTTGAGCGCTTGGCTCGAGACTTCCATAACCATAAACTGACGGCCGGACGTACGGCAATTGGCGATATGGCGCCAGACCTCGGGGGCCTCGGGCGTGGTGTTGGTGCTCTCGTAACACTCGATACCATCGTCGGTGCTCACCGAGCCAATCATGCCGCAGGACTTGCCCGCCGCCTTGATGATGGACTGGAGCATGAAGGCCGCCGTGGTCTTGCCCTTGGTGCCGGTAATGCCCACGATCTTAACGTCGCGATCGGGACGGTTGTAGACCTCCGGAGGCAATAGCGCCATCGCCGTGCGCACGCTACGAACGACCAGCATGGCCGCACCGCGCTCTTTGCCCAGCGGAGCAAGCTCGTCTACCAAAGACTCCTCGCACACAAAGGCAACGGCACCGGCGTCGAGCGCCATCGATAGAAACGATGACTTAAAGGAGGTACCCTTGCAAAAGAACACATCTCCCACCGCGACCGCGCGGGAATCAAATGAGCATCCGGTCACGGCTCGGCCGTCGAGGCGCTCAGATCCGCGCAGCTCGCCACTCTTATTGAGCAGGTCGGCAAGAGCGTCGACAGTAGTCGTGGTTATACGGTCAGATTGGTGCATCTTGAACCTTTCTGGATAATCCACCGTTAACGGTTTGCATCTCGTAACAACTTTAACGCACCCGCAAGGATGCGGCTCCCCGGGAAACCGTAAAGACACAGCATCGATTAGCAAGGCAGGTCCGCATCGGCATCACGCTCACGGGACCCATCGATATTGCGTTATGGATTAGCGGTGTACCGAGCCCGATATCGGCTATACTCTATGACCGCGGGCGATTGGCGCAACGGTTAGCGCAGGTGCTTTACACGCACAAGGCTGGGGGTTCGAATCCCTCATCGCCCACCACTGAATTGGAAACGGTCCTCGCAAGGGGACCGTTTTTTGTTTGGGCCCAGCGCATGGGATTCGAACCCGCCAGGGTGCGGAGCTGAGGAAACGCGAAGCGTTTTCCAGCGCAGCACGCGAGGGCCGCAGGCCCGAAGCGGAAGCGGGCGGCGCCAGCCGCACGCGGACATCCCTCATCGCCCACCACTGATTTGAAAGGCTCCCAGCAATGGGAGCCTTTCTTTTTTGGGTCCATCGCAGAGGGATTCGAACCCGTCAGCACGTCTGTCACAGAGGCCGTGGCCAAAAAATGGCAAAAATGAGTACTGTTACTAATTTTGTAGCAGCTATTTTTGGATATGACTGGGTAAATCTAGCCTTGAATCAGCGATTTGAAGCCTTCGCTACTAGTTTTCCACTAACATAACTGAACATGTGTGGTCTAACTAATCCTGGTTAGTCGGTTTGATATGAGATTCAACTGGTGACAGTACTCATATTTGGCATTTTTTGGCCAGAGGCTCTCCTGGCCTTTGCAGATTTATGGCAAAAAGGGTTCCAGACCGTCCAATCATGCATCAAATGACGCACTGACAATCTGGAACCCGTTCAAACTAGCTATGTTTTCCTCTCGCTACGCCAAAACGTCCGACAGAATCTCGATCAGGCTGTCCACATCGGCTTCTTCGCACACGAGCGGCGGAAGGAAGCGCAGCGTATGAGCACCCGTAGCGTTAATCACGGCGCCAGCTCCCAACGCACGGGCCACAACGTCGTGCGCATCGCCCGCAGCATCATCCAGATCGCAGCCGAGCATTAGACCGCGACCACGCGCCTCGGTAACATGCGGCAGCTTGGCAAGCTTTGCCTCCATATAGGCGCCAACCTTGGCAGCATGCTCGGCATAATCGCCGTGCACAAGCGCGGAGAGCGTCGCGGCACACGCCGCGACGGCCAGGCAGCTGCCGCCGAAGGTCGAACCATGATCGCCAGGCTTAAAGACGTCAGCGATTTCCTTCTTTGCCACCACGGCACCCATGGGCACGCCGTCGGCAATGCCCTTGGCAAGGCTCATAATGTCGGGCTCCACGCCATAGGTCTGGAATGCAAATGGCTTACCCGTGCGGAAGATACCGCACTGGACCTCATCGGCGATAAGCACGGCACCCACCTCGTGCGACAAGTCGCGCGCCGCGGCCATAAACTCCTCGGTCATGGGATGCACACCGCTCTCGCCCTGAATCGGCTCGAGCATCACGGCGCAAATTTCACTTCCCAGCTGCTTAAAGATTGCACGCAGTTCACCTACATCGTTGGGCGTGCAGGCCACAAAGCCACCCGGCAGCGGGCGGAAGCTGTCCTGCAGCCAATCCTGCATGGTCGCGGCAATGGTCTCGAGCGTACGACCGTGAAAGCCTCCGCGCATGCACACGATGGTGTTGCCTCCGTTGCCGGCACGCTTGGCGTACAGACGTGCGAGCTTCATCGACCCCTCGTTGGCCTCGGCACCGGAATTGGCAAAGAACGTCTCCCACACCTGCTCGCCCGCAGCCGGAGCGCCAAGTGCCGCCGCCGTGGTCTCGTCGCCAGCGGCAATCGCGTCGGCAAGCACGCGAGCACCGTCCACATCATCGTTAGCGAGCTTGGACAGCAGTGCCGCGACCTGGCCACGCTGCTCGATGTAAAAATAGTTGGAGACATGCAGGAGCTTTTTGGTCTGAGCCTCGAGCGCCGACAGCACCGCCGGATTGCCGTGGCCCAGGCTGCACACGCCGATGCCGGCAAGAAAATCGAGGTATTCGCGACCATCGTCGCCGGTGAGCTTCATGCCATGGCCTTCGACAAACTCGACCGGCGAGCGGCCAAAGGTGTGCATGACGTAGTGGGATTCGAGCGATTGTTGTGCTGCAAGTGACATGAGATACCTTTCGTTAAGCGCCAGGCAGCGCGGACTGCGGGCGTAATGGTGTGGCGATTTCGAACCGGCTAGACCGTCTGAAGCTTCTCGACCTCGTCGAGGTTCTCGGTCAGGCGCGCCGCAAAGGTCGAAAGCGGGTGCGGGTGCGTATCGAACTCGTAGGCCGTCTCGGTGGAATGGATCACGGTGCCGACGCCGGCATCGGTCAGCAGCTCAAGCAGCAGCGAATGCGGCGTGGTACCGTTAATGATGTGGGCGCGAAATACGCCGCCGGCAAGCGCATCGACGGCCGCGCGCAGCTTGGGAATCATGCCCTTATCGACCTCGCCACCGTAGAGCATCTCGTTAACCTCGTCGAGCGTTAGGTTAGAGATGAGTGAGTCCTTGTCGCTAAAGTCCTTGTACAGGCCGTCGACGTCGGTCAAAAAGATCGCCTTATGCGCGTGGAGCGCCGCGGCAACGGCGCCGGCGGCGGTATCGGCGTTGATGTTGAAGAATCCGCCGTCCTCCCCCGCCGCGACGGTAGCGATGACGGGGATGTACTCGCTATCGAGCAAGCGCTCGATATAGTCGGTGTTGACGTGCGTCACTTTGCCCACGCGACCGAGCTCAGGGTCGAGCAGCTCGGCGATGAGCGTGCCGGCATCGCTGCCCGACACGCCCACGGCCAGGTTGCCGTGGTGGTTGATGGCGGCGACCAGCTCCTGGTTAACCTTGCCGCCCAGCACCTCGCGCACGATATCCATAGTCGCCGGCGTGGTCACGCGCTGGCCATTCTTAAATTCGACGGGAATATCGTAATGGCTCAGCGCCTCGTTGATGGCCTTGCCGCCGCCATGCACGATGACGGGGCGCATGCCGATGATCTTGAGCAAAACGATATCGCTCATCACGTCGCGGCGCAGTTGCTCATCGACCATGGCTGCTCCGCCATACTTGATAACGACCGTCTTGCCGGTCAGGTTTTTAATCCACGGCAGCGCTTCGAACAGCAGCTGCGCGGTTGCTTCGTTGGATTCGCTCGAACGACAATCGCGTGCGAATTTCATAATCTGCCTCGTCTTTCGTATCGTTATCGCGCCGTGCTCCGCTGTCCGCAATTGCGGCGAGATGCGCAGCGTGCCTGGAATCTAGGAACGGTAGTCGCCGTTAATGGAGATGTACTCGTGCGTGAGATCGCAGGTCCACACGGTCGTTGCCGCGTCGCCTGCGCCCAGGTCGGCCGAGATCACGATCTCGGGCGCCTCAAAACGTCGCAGAGCCTCGTCCTCGTCAAAGGGAACGGTCAGACCGTCGCGACAGACAGGAACGCCCATCATGTCGATGGAAACGTCTTCCTGATTAAACTTCACGCCGCACTTGCCGAGTGCCATGGCAACGCGGCCCCAGTTGCAGTCGTGGCCGGCGATGCAGGTCTTGACGAGCGGCGAGTTGGCGACGGCACGGGCGGCGATATCGGCTTCCTCGTCGTTGGCGGCGCCGGTAACGTTAACCGTCACGAGCTTTGACGCACCCTCGCCATCGGCCGCGATGTTGCGCGCCAGGCTCTCGCACACCTCGTGCACGGCAAAGGCCAACTCGTCAAAGGCGTCAGTGCCCTCGACGATGGCCTCGGCATCTGCGGCTGCAGCGCCAGAAGCAAGCATGATACAGGTGTCGTTGGTCGAGGTATCGGAATCGACCGTCACCTTATTGAAGGTCTGCTTAACGGTCGAGAGCAACAGGGCGTGGAGCGCCGCCGGCTCGACGGGGGCATCGGTAGTAATAACCGCGATCATGGTGGCCATATTGGGCATGATCATGCCCGAGCCCTTGCACATGCCGCCCACCGTATAAGCGTTGCCCGCATGGCCCGCAGCCTCACTGCGGTAGCAAACGGCATACTCCTTGGAATGTGTATCGGTTGTCATGATGGCACGGGCTGCATCGGCACCGCCATGGGCGGAGAGCGCCTCGTAGGCGGACGGAACGGCCGTCTCAAACGTGTCGATCGGCAGAATCTGTCCGATCACGCCCGTGGATGCAACTAGGACCTGCTGGGGTTCACAGCCGATGACCTGCGACGCGATGTTGCATGTCTCGCGCGCACAGGCTAGGCCGGTCTCGCCCGTGGCGGCGTTCGCGTTGCCGGAGTTGATTGAAACACCGGCGATGATGCCATAGCCCTTGTCCGCACCGCCCAGGTTGGCACGACTCACCTGCACGGGCGCCGCGCAAAAGCGGTTGGTCGTAAACACGCCGGCACCGGGACAGGGCTTATCGGGCACGACGAGTGCATAGTCCAAGCGCTCGGGATTCTTCCGGAATCCCGCATGGATACCTGCAGCCTTAAAGTCGGCCGCTGCCGTAACGCCACCCTCGACGGCGCGAATCTTAATATCAATCAGGTCGGTATTCATCGTCCCTACGACTCCTTATATCAAATAAAAAAGCGGGCATCGGCTGGCACGCCATACCGGTCGCAATTAGTAAACCAGCTTAAAAGTGGCGCCCAACTCGATACCCGACTACCAAATCGTTAACAATCGAATGTGCTACACCGGGCACGCCACTGTGGGCAAGCCTCGTCGCTCGTCAAAGCCAAAAACGATGTTGGCGCACTGGACCGCCTGGCCCGCAGCACCCTTGCACAAATTGTCGATAGCACCCGTCGCCACCAGCACGCCCGCACGCTTGTTGAGCGCAAGGCCGATCTGGGCGGCGTTGGTGCCGACGACCGAAGCCGTCTTGGGCTGCTGGCCGGCATCGAGCACGCGCACAAAGCTGCGTCCGGCGTAAAACTTCTTGTAATGGTCGACGACATCCTCAAGAACCAGCGTGTCGAGAGCCTGCGGCGCGAGCGGCATCGTCACCGTGGAAAGCAGGCCGCGCTTAAGCGGTGCCAAGTGCGGAGTAAAGACGACGCGATCGGTCAGGCCTAGGATCTGCTCGATTTCGGGCGTGTGGCGATGTTTGCCTACGCCATAGGCCTCCAAGTTCTCGTCTGCGCTGCAAAAATGGGTGCGAGCGTTGCAGGACTTACCGGCGCCCGTAACGCCGCTAATGGCATCAACGATTACGGGACCGTTCTCTGCCACCCAGCCCGCACGCACGGCAGGAGCAGCAGCAAGGCTCGTTGCGGTGGGATAGCAGCCGGCGCAGGCGACCAAAACGGGCTTTCCGGCGGCATGGCTGGAAGCAGCGGTCTCCAAGTCCTGACAGAACAGCTCGGGCAGGCCAAAAGCGCGGGTCTTGAGCAGCTCGGGGCTCGTGTGCTCGGCGGCATACCATGCCTCAAAGACGGACGGGTCGCTCAGACGGTAATCGGCCGAAAGATCAAAGCAGGAAACGCCCGATGCAAGCAGCGCGGGCACCTGTGCCATGGCAGCCGTGTGCGGCACGGCAAGAAATACCGCATCGCAGCTCTTGAGCTCGGGGGCGGCATGCGTGGTGAAAACCAGATCGCTCACGCCAGCAAAGCTCGGATACACCGCGGACAGCGGCTGGCCGGCATCGGCGTTGGACGTAATGGCAACAAGTTCAAACTCGGGATGACCGAGCACGAGGCGAATGAGCTCAGCTCCGGCATATCCAGCCGCGCCGACGATTCCAACCTTCAAAGACATATCAGACTCCTTGTCTGCGATTTATGCACCGATGCGCATTTCGCAGCGGTCGTTATGAAGTGGGTTGAAACTTTAGCACCAGAAGATGCATGAATACGTAAATAGCTTGCATGTTCATGCATTGAAACATTCCCGACACATTCGCTTGAAGGAATTGACAAATAGAGCGGGCTCCGTATTGACCGGCACTCCTTACGGCGCCGGGCAACACGGGGCCCGCCCATGCGAAAACTAAGTTGTTAGGATGAGCCAGCTGGCTAGAGCTCGACCGGCACCCATTCGTCGTGATTGCAGATAAAAGCCTCGGGATCCTCAACGCTAAAGAAGACGAGCGCGGGGTCGTTAGGCCCCTCATAGTGCTCGCTCAAGCGCTCAAGATGCTTCCAACCGGCCTCGCGCATTTCACTCGAAGCCCGGTCTTCCAGCCCCGCACGCCCGCGCAGGATCAACCAACCGTGGCCCGGCCACCAACTCGTGGCCTCAAAGCGTTGGTTTTGCAGAAGCTCTTGCCACACATCTTTGGTGCGCGCCGTCACAAACCACAGCTTGCCGTCCTGAATCTGTGCAAACGAGAACGGACGCACATGCGGCTGCCCGTCCACGCTCGTCGCCAGATACCACGCCGGCACCGACGTCAGATACTCCAGCACCGTATTCAATCCGTCCACGTTTCCTCCTGCCACTAGCTAATTTAGAACGGGTAGTTAATTTGAGACGCGCTAGAGCTCCAGGCGCTCTTCGCTGCCGTCGATATCGCAGAACCGCGCGGCGATGTTGCGGACCGAGAAGAATGCAAGGCGGCCGTCGTTGGCACTATCGTGTTGCTCGCCAATGCCCACCATGTGCCTAAAGCCCGCCTGACGCACCTTGTCGCTCACGACTGCATCGTCCTCGAGCGCGGCCTCACCGGTTAACACGATCCAGCACTCCCCCGGCTTCCAGCCCGATACCTCAAACTTGGGATTCGCGCTCAACTCCGCCCATACGTCCTTGTCGCGCGACGTGCAAAACCACAGTTTGTCGTCATCGACCATGGCAAACGAAAACGGCCTCACGCGGGGCTGATGCCCGTCGCTCGCATCGGTCGTGGCAAGATACCACGCCGGAATGCGTCTGAGATACGAGCAGGCGCGCTCGAGCTGAGCCGTGCGATCGATGTCGGTCATAGAGACCCCTTTCTTGCGCTCGAATCGAGCTTAGACGAGTTGAAGATTGATAACGACAACGCATGTCACTAGCAGCGCCATCGCCACCGCGGCCAGTGCATCCCCGCGGCCAAACGCAAGCGCATGCAGACGCGTGCGTCCCTGTTCGCCGTGATAGCAGCGCGCATCCATGGCGGCCGAAAGCGTCTCGGCATGACGGAACACGCCGGTGAATAGCGGAATCGCCACACTGCCGAGCATGCGCACACCGCCGAGCGGACCGCCCGTCACGCGCGCGCCGCGACTTGCCTGTGCATCGGCCGTCTGTTTCATCTCGGTGGCAAATTGTGGCATAAACCGCAGCGCGATACCCATAATCATGCCGAGCTCGTGTGCCGGAAGCCCCACGCGCGCAAATGGTGCGAGCAGACGCTCAAAACCTGCGGTGAGGTCGAGCGTCGGCGTGGTGAGTGTAATGGCGCTCATGCCGGCCATCATCAGGGTCAGGCGGCACGCCATAAACGCCGCAGAACGCAGCGAGCCCTCGCTCACTTGCATAAAGCCAAGCTGCCACAGGGTGCGGCCACTCTGGTCGGAAAACAGGTTGAGTACCGCGACCACTACGACAATCGCCAGCAGCGGCGCCATCGACGATAGGACCCGGCGCAACGGCACCCGGGCTGTGACATAGACCAGCACGACGAATATTGCGACCGGAACCAGCCCGCGGAAGCTACCGACGGTGAGCACAGTGATCAGAAATGCAAAACCTAGGAGCAACTTAGTGCGCGGATCCAGACTATGCACCGCGCTTTCCCCCGGATAGTAGCTGCCAAATGAGAACGCCTCCATTAGCAGCCCTCCTCTCGCGTGGCCATCTTGGAACCAGCCTGACGCGATGCCCTCAAAGGTCCGTCTGCGCAGCCCGGTAGCAAGCCGGCCAGCTCGTCGGCCAGTGCCTCAACCGTATAAAGCTTGTCGCAGCGGAGCGGCACACCGGCTTGCGCGAGCGCCAGCGCCATGCGCTGGGCGGCAGGAACGCCCAGGCCGATCGACTTGAGCTTGTTCGCGTGCGCAAAAACCTGCGAGGGCGTTCCCTCGGCAAACACGGTGCCCTCGTTCATCACAACGATACGGTCACAACAATTTGCCAGGTCATCCATGCTGTGCGAAACCATAACAACGGTCAGACCCTCACGATGGAGCCGATCGATGAGCCCCAGGAAATCCCTGCGCGCAGCCGGATCGAGCCCTGCCATGGGCTCATCGAGTACCAGGACCTCGGGCTCCATAGCGAGCACGCCGGCAAACGCCACGCGGCGCTGCTGGCCGCCCGAAAGCTCAAAGGGGCTCTTGTCGCCTATCGCAGCAAGGTCGAGGCCCACGCGTGCAAGCGATGATGCGACACGGCGCGCGACCTCGTCTTGCGGCAGGCCAAGGTTGCGAGGGCCAAACGCCACGTCCTGTGCCACGGTCTCGGCAAATAGCTGGCGCTCGGGATACTGAAACACCACGCCGACCTTAGCCTTAACCGCGGCGGCGTCTTTCTTGTTTGACAGGTCGAGCCCCAGCGCGCAAACGCTTCCCTCCTGCGGACGAATCAACCCGTTGAGATGCTGAACCAGCGTTGATTTACCCGAGCCGGTATGACCCGCCAGGCCCAGAAACTCACCGCGACGCACCGTCAGCAAAACATCGCGCAGTGCCCAGGGGCTGTTTGGATCGTTGCCCCAAAGGGCCTGTTTGCTCGATGCGTCCGCAGTGGCCGAGCGCTTGCGCCAGCGACGGCGCTCGCGGGCGCTCAGCGAGTAACTATGCGAGAGGTGCGAAATCTCGATAACGGGCTCCGACGCAGCTATCCCGTCGGCTGCAGAGGATCCATTGTCAAGCACATGAGAATCGGATGCGGAAGGCTGCCCCGCGATGTCCGCCCCACTCCGCTCGGCATAAACCTGCGCAATCTCGGCGACCATATCCACCTCACGCACCTGCGCGCAAACGGGCACGCCCTTCTTACGAAGTGCTCTGCCCAGACAGCACGACGCCGGCATATCCAGGTTGAGCTGCGCAAGTTCGTCCGCCCGCGTCAAGATTTCCTCGGGCGTACCGATCATGGCAACGCGCCCCGCCCGAAACACCGCGACACGATCGGCCTCGGCGGCCTCTTCCATAAAGTGCGTAATCATCACGATGGTCATGCCGCGATCGTGCAACGCGCGGCAAGCCTTCATGAGGCCCTGACGTCCACGTGGATCGAGCATCGAGGAAGCCTCGTCCAAAATGAGCACACGCGGTTCCATGGCGAGCACGCCGGCAAGCGCCACGCGCTGCTTTTGGCCGCCCGAAAGCGCATGAGTCTCGTGGCGCTCAAAGCCCACCAGGCCCACGCCCTTTAGCGCCTCGCGTACGCGCTGCGCAATTTGCGCCGATGGCACGCCAAGGTTTTCGGGACCAAACGCAACGTCATCTTCGACAAGCGTTGCCACCAGCTGATCATCGGGATTCTGGAATACCATGCCCGCGGTCGAGCGAATGTCGTAGACCAGCTCGGGGTCGGACGCATCCATGCCGTTGATACGTACCGTGCCCGCATCGGGCTGCAGCAGCGCATTCAGATGCTTGGCAAACGTCGACTTGCCCGACCCATTGCCACCGAGGATACAGAAAAACTCGCCATCCTCGATGTTCAGATCGATGCCATCGAGCGCCGGTGCAGCACCGTCATAGCTAAAGGAAACGCCCCGACACTCAATCATGCGCGGCCTTTGACCTGGTCCTTTTTAGGCGTGATGAGGTTGGAGACCGCCTTATACACCGCAAGCGTCAATACCGAGTTAAGCACGGTCTTGATGAGGTTAAACGGCAAAACGGCGGGAAGCATGAGCGGCAGAATCACATCGGCCGAGCCATACCAGAACCAAACGCCGATGGTAAGGTTTGCGACCATAGACAACGCCGTAGCGGCAATGACGCCGAGCACCAGGCCAATCACGGCACCCTTATAGGTATGCATCTTCTGATAGACGATAGCCGCGGGCAGAATGTAGCCCAGCGTGGCAACCAGGTTCATAAGCGCACCGACCCAGTCGCCCGTGGTAAGCGCATGGATAACAATCGCCATAGCGGCAACAGCGGTGCCGGCACCAGGGCCATACGCAAATCCACACACCATCGCCGGCACCAGCGACGGGTCATACGTCAAAAACGGCGCCGAAGGAAGGATGGGCAGCTGCACGTACATAAACAAGGCGCCCAAGGCGCACATCAACGCCATGGTAACGAGCTGTTTGGTGCTCCACCTATTCGTGTTCTCAAAATGGATATGCTGCGACTGTTCAGACATAAGATCACCTGCCTCTTTCATCCGGACTCTAACCGTTGGTACTGGGGTCTCACCAGTTCAGCCGGCATGCGAACCAACACACGCACGGGTCGCGGACTCATCGGCTCGACGCAGGTCCTCGCCTGCGCCACGGCACCCCTTTGGCACCGCCCGATTTACCGCCAGTGGGGAATTCCACCCCGCCCTGAAACAGCAATTGCAAGTGTAGCACCAGCAGGCTTTTGCGCAAGTATGCCAAGGGTAATTTATGGTGGGGATCAGTTGCCGCAACAACCACGTTCCCCACCCATCCCAAAGTGATGCGCCTTTCGCGCAAAGCGCGAAACAGCAACCGGGATACGTATCCCTATCAGCCACGATCTCCGCCCACGCCGACCTCAAGGCCGTAAACGCAGGGAATCCGGGGGCGTGACGGGGGTTTCTCTCCGGAACATTCCGCACTGATATCTTCTGTATTGAAGACGTCGATGGTGCACCCGTATACCATTGACGTCGACACCATCAGATG
>URNU01000009.1 GCA_900549275.1 uncultured Collinsella sp.
AACGCAAACTCAAGCGAATCACACGAAGCCAAGCGATCAACAAGCTGGAAACCATCATTCGTGCCGAGATCGAGAACGCTATGGCATTCTATATCATTGAATATCTTCTGGAAGACAGGGGCGTCATAGCTGCGAAGCATCTCTTGCTGGACATGAAGCCACTTTGCTTCTTGATCGCTTTCGTCACCGTACAGTTCATAATATTTATTTGCCGTTCGTGCGGTTTGGACCACATTGCCGGAATCGTCAAAACGATCAGGCAAGACGCCCTTTAGATACTCAAACAGTTGCGAGATAGCTTGCTCGTTAACGCCCGAAGTCCAATCAAGCTGCTGATAGCGCAGCAAATGCCGGTCCAGACTCGGCTCAATCTCGTTATCACAACGAATGGGAAGGAGCTCGAGATCGCCTTTGCGGTTCAGAACGATAGCATTTTCGATTTCATCATCAACCTCATCAGACAATGACGCCGCCCTGTTCAGCAGCAAGATAAAGACGCGGCAACTGTCCAGCGCCTCATAAATCTGCTTTCGCCATTTTCCAATCGTTATATTGTTCTTAGCATACCAGCATTTTAAGCCATGCCCTTCAAGCACCTCAGCCAGTTTGCGAACAAGCTCGGAAGAAGTCGAAGTCTCGTAGCTAAAAAAGACATCGTATTCTTTACTGGCCATATCTTCCATTTGAGCCACCTCCACAGGAATAACCCATCGTCGCCCATTCCGCTGAATGCCACCTCGAACCATGGCGGCGCGCATCCATCGTATTCGTCACCGCTCCTCTAGCGTCCAGCCTTTCTGAGCGCAGAGGTCACGCAGGGTAGCCACCAGGTCGGCATTGGTATTGCTGTCGACCACGATCTTGTCGATATGATCCGCAGCGATGTTGAGCTTGGGGAACGAGTGGCTGCAACCCGACAGGTTGAGCTCACCGACGTTGCAGGTAATCTCGAGTGCGCCAAGAATGTCATCGTTCGAAAGATCAATCTTCTCCACGTCACCCTGAAGGCCTTGGTCAACGGTAAAGAACATTAGATTCTTAAGACCCGAGGCGTTGATGGAATTGACAGCACCCTTAAGGCCCTCGATCTTAAAGGAATTAAGCTTGGGACAGACGCTCAGGTCGAGGTCTTGGGTCGTCATGTCGCCAAACTTGAGCACCTCGAGTGCCTCGAGCTCGCTAAAGTCCGCACTCTTGGCGCTCAGGGTATTGATGCCGAGCGTATCGAGCTTGTCCAGCTTGCTAATGGGCGTGAAATCCGTCACCTCGTCACTCACAACCAACTCCGTGATGCGTTGGGTCTCCTTGGCGGTCAGCTGGCCATCGTCATCGTTATCGTAGTCGGCAAGCAACCCGTGCAGCGTATCATCCGAGATCGCATCAACATCGACGAGGCCTTTTTCTTTCTTGGTCTCGGAGCCAGAGGCGTCAGTTGAGCTCGACTCTTTAGAGGCGCTCGACGAGGCTCCCCCGCCGCCCTGCACATCACCGACGCCGCCAATCACGGCGAAAGCGGCAACCGCGCCTATGACCACAACCGCCGCAAGCACTACCAGGGCGCGAACGCCGCCCAAGCGAGAGACGGCTTCATTAGCACGCTCAGCTGCCTGTCCATTCGGCTGGCCTGCAGGGCGAGGGATCCGACTTGTCGAACGCCCCGGCGTCTGCTGCGCCTGCCCAGCAGACTGTTCGGTTGCCTGCCCGTTCGGACGCATATTCACCCGCACATCCGGCGTCTCGGCAGCCTGCTCATGAGCCCCGCCCGAAGGCTGCTCGGTCACACGCTGAACCCGTTCGTTATCCCGCCAAGACATGTCGGGCTTAAAATTCGCCATATCGCTTCTCCTCACTTGAGCGCATCGCTACTGCTGCTCCATGGTGTAGCCGTAGTCACTGCTCATTTTTTGCAAATACTCGACCAGGCTGCTGCTCGTGTGGCTGTCGTACAAAATCTTGCCAACACGATTGGGTGTAAAAGTGAAATGGAAGGCATCTTCCCTGCCTGCCCCGCACAGATTGAGCGTTTCGACTCTGCTACTGATCTTCAGAACCTCGAGGTTCACATCACCCGACAGGTCAAGCGTCCCAATACTGCCATCAAGGCCTTCGATCTGGACGTTCGTCAACGAGGACATGTTTTTGGCATTCAAGGTATCGACGGGGCTCTCGAGCCTGTTTATGGTAACGCGCTGTAGCTGAGGAAAACGTGTGAGATCAACCTGAGGCACCGAGCAGTCGCCAATGGACAGATGAGTGATATTGCTAATGGAGCTTATGTCGTAGTTTTCGCTGTCGTAATCGCCGATGCCAAACGTCGTGATGTTGTGGAAGCTGGCCAACAGCGGAAGCGAATCAAACGACTCGACATCGATTGAGCTAGCTTCATCCGCAGTCTCTTGCGAAATATTGCCGTCCTCATCTGCATCGAGCGCTAAGTCCGAGCGCAGCGCCTCGTCCGTAATTTCATCGAGCGTAAGCACCGTGGCCTTTTTCGCTTCTTCCTGGTGGCGCTCTTCTTTTTCCCTTTTACGCTGAGCGCGTGCCGCCTCGTCTTCTTGCTGCTGTTTGGCCTCGGCACGCTGCTCGGTCTGCCGATTGGTGTCGGAGATGCCGCTTGTGATGGACGTGACCGCCACAATCGCGATGACTATCACTACGGCAAGAACGATCACTACGCGCGGACCGCCCAAGCGGTTCACGATATCGTTGATATCCGATCCGTTGGATCCGGCGCCCCCGCGGTCAGACCCGTTCTGATTAATTGCCATCCGTGTTTCCCCCTCCGCCGCCTACAGGCGGTCCTTGTCGAAGTAGTCAGCGTCGCGCCAGTCGCCGCGCCAGCGGTAGGCGTGGGCGTTCTCGCGTGACCAGTCGCTCAGGTGGCGCAGGATGAAGCGGCTCATGTCGTCCGCGAGCGGCTCGATCGGCCCCACGCGCCGCGCCTCGGCCGCCTGCTCCCAGAACGAGTACGCCATGAGGTAGAACGTGCCGGCGTCGACGTAGTCGCCCGGGTAGGCGGGGTCGTCGAACCAGCCGTGTGTGTCGGGCGTGCCGTTTTGCTCGCACCACTCCGCCACGTTGAGGGCGAGGCTCATCAGGGTCGTGTAGTCCTGCGGGTCGCCCGAGGCGAGCGCCTCGTGCAGGTTGGACATGGGGCCCTCGGCGCCGTAGGCCGGGTAGTACAGGTCCCAGATCCTCGACGCCGCGTCGTCAGTGAGCTCCATCTGCGAGGGGCGGTCGCCCAGGCCGTCGTCGTAGACGGGCGCGTTGGGATCCTCCCCCGTGAAGGCCCCGACGCCGTAATCGAGCGTGGAGGCGCTGTTGCGGGCGCCGCGGGTCGCGCGGGCCATGGAGCCGAAGACCGAGTAGCCGCTGTGGTAGCCGCGGACCGTCTCGGTGACGAGCCGGCGCAGGCTGAAGTTCGCATGCGCACGGTCGCGGGCCTCGCGGGTGGCGGCAGAACCGCGGAAGTAATACGTGGCGCCGATGATTAACTGCTTAATGATCAAGCTCAACGGGCCGGCAATGATTTCTGTCAAAACTACGAGAAGACCAATGAATACAACAGCACCCAGAGCGAATGGATTGAATGCGCTATACCCCGGCGCCGGAAGCCCCGTATGCAACACATCGTCTCCGCCAACGTTCAAGTACATGCGGTACCAGACCGAGCAGAGCCCCCAAACCGTAAAAATACGCAGTGGGAAAAACCGAACAATGGTGGGAATCGCGTCCACGATGCGCGAAAGATTGATGTTAAAGCGAGGGCGATTCGCGCCCTCGTTGTTTACCGGAGTAGCTGCCTCCGGATCGCCCGGAAGAGGCACGCCAGCGCGTCGCGCTCGCAGGCGGTCGAGACGCTCCTGAGTAGAAACCGTTTGAGCCTGCGGTACATCTGACGAAATGGACGCTCCCGCAGTCTCACCCGCGAACGATGTCGCGTCCTCCTGCTGTCCCTCAGCACGAGCACTATAAAGACGCGCGAGACGCTCTTGCGCCGACAAGCCTTCTTGCTGTTTATCGTTTGCCATATGTTTTGCCTTTATCTATTAGTAATGGAAGTGTGTCTGGGCATAGCGGTTAAGCGCATACCCAAACTCCCTGGTCATCGTCTTGATGGTGTGCGTCTCCATCTTTCTGGTCTGAGGATTACGCCGGTTGAAGACGAACGTGGGCATAAAGCCGCTCACTTCTTGAAACCCGCTCAGCGAATTAAAGGGGATGATAATCGGCGGATTGGAATTGCCCGGAGCGAAAAGCCTGCCCGCCACCGCCTTGCTATGACCCAAGCCTGGAACGAGCGACTTGACCACAGAATGGTTATCGAGCGTTGACCCCTCACGCTTGGCGATAATCTCAAGGTGGTTCTCGTAAATCCTAATGGAACATGGACGCCCATCGTACGAGCCCAAGCCCTCATTGATCACCACGTCGTTTCGAATCTCACGTTGAGCCATGTTCGAACGCAAGTGTGTATTTGTTTGAGAGCCGCGTTGAGACGCCACGTTCTCAATACCCAACATGTCATCAAAGGCAGCCATGGCGCGTCGCTCGGTACCATGGAGACCGTCATTGCGTTGCGGTGTATTGGGAACCTGCGGTCGAGGCACCACCGGTCGCTGTTGGCGACCATTATTGGAATCCGAGAAAAGATTCCCCAGTCGTAGCGTGGGCATACCATGCTCCTATCGTTTATCAAAATTAACAGGTCACCAAGGAGTCAGAAACCCTCCTTGGCGACCCAAAACAGTTCATGAAAAGAGCGACCCGCTCTATTAGGCGGAAAGGAAAAGGTAGAAGAAGAATGCGCAGATTCCAAAGCCAATCAGCATCACAATAAATCCGAAGATACTAAGCAGCTGTGCAATGGTCACAATACCCCAGAGGAAAAACTCGATGACGATCGGCAGGATCCAAGAGAAAAGCCAGGTGCGAATCGACTTTGCACTACCGGGGTGAGCATCGTCTCCAAAGAGAAGCATGACCGTCATACCACCGATGAGAATCGCCATTACTACGTCAAGCTTGGTAAACGTGTCGCCATCAACAAACATCGTTCCCATAAACCCAAAGGCGCTGGTGACAAGCGGAACGAAAACGACCAAGCGGCCAGCATAGCGTCCCAGTCTGTCCATCAGCTGCGGATCCATGTAAAACGCCGCCGGCGCACGACCACTTGAAAATGCAAGCGAACCGACCTGAGCAAGAGGCTTGTCCTCTGCCGACATCGCAAGCTCCTCAAAAACCTGCCCCTTACGATCGGCAAACTCAACGAGCTGGAGCAAATATCGTTCAAGCGCATCCGAATTGGCATCGATATCGTTCCTAAGCGCGCTAACACGATCGGCGGCCGAATAAGAGCGCAGAAGATTGAGAGCGAGAAAACCAAAGCAGCCAATAAACGCAACCGCCAGGAAAATGCCCGCAAGCGGACCAAACGAACCCCAAGAAACAATCAGCTGACCAAAGGCACCACGGGAGCACATGATAAGGATGCAGTAAAGAAGCGCCACAAGAACGGTATACATCAAAACACCCCGCTGCTCCTTCTTTATGGCAGCAGCGCGAGCATCGCTATCGGCAATACCCTCAACGACACCGTAATCGCGTGTATCCTGCTCGATAGCGGCCTTTAAGGAGCCGTCTGCAACACCGCGGCTATCCTCGAGGAACTCAGCATATTCGGCAGAGGAGATCAAGCTTTCATCTGCAAGAAGCCTTACGCCGCGAGCCGCGAGCAACCGCTCGTCAACGCCTTGGGATATAAGCTCGGCCACATAGCCGCGTGGCACGGCATCGTCGCCGACCTGAGCGCAAAACAGCGCATTGCGCGTGCAGGGGCGCGTTCCGTGCTTTCCGTCGACTTCCCAGCCGTTCACATACGGAACAGGCGTGAGCTCCATATCTTCCCGAAGCTTGATTCCCTCAAGACGCGCGTTGGAACCAGCCTGAATGAGCATGGAAACGGCAGTGTTTGCCGGCGGATTCAATCCGAGCAGGGCAACTTTAACCGCCTCGCCCACAGAGCCTTGGGCCGAGTCGTAGAGGTCGGTGTGGGCGGCAAGCCACAGCCAAGCAGCATAGCTACCAAATTTACGATAAAACGCGCGCACCGCTTTCTTATTGACCGCGACCTTATCCATATAATCGATCACGACATCTATATCGACGGCTCCGTGCGAAGTTGCCGCATCTCGAGCCGAGATAATTGCCGCCATCTCAGAAACGCCCGCAAAATTGAGCAAGAATTCATCCAGCTTGTGAGCCGACGAGCAAACGCCAAAAAACGCCGCCGGACGATTAACAACCGACATAAGCACCGTCTGAGCAGCAGAACTTTTCTCCTCGTTGCGCGTCAGCAACCCCTTGAATAAACAAGCGGCGAAATGAGGATCACTCGAGTGCAGTGCCAACTTTTCGAGTTCATGAATATCGGCAGCAAGCTTTGCGCGCTCATCGTTAAGATCGTTGTCTTGAGAAAGAATGCGGGATAAAAATCCCGAGGGCAGCACGCCTGACGATTTTGACCCGTCGAGACCGGAAAGAACGGCGTAGCGATCAATTTCGGTGACATCCATCTTGGCGATGCGTGCCGGGAGGGCATCGCTCGCATCGGTGAGCGAGACATCCTCGCCGCGCCACGACATAATCTTGCCGTTGGACATCTCATAGATTACGCAAGCGAGCGCCAGGTCGGGATTGGACGCTGTCTGGATATCCTCTTCGACTAACTGGTGAATCCTGGTCTGCAGGTCATTTTCACCCCAGTCGCCCATCAGGTTTTCGAGCTGCTGTTGGCTCATGCGAAGTTTTGCCTCGTCCCAATTGGAGGACAGCGCTCGAGCGAGCAGCACCGGATCGCTATACTGCTTGCCCGCAAACTCATATGGCTTACGAGCGCTGCCGGCGTCCATGGTGGGAAGCTTACGATAGAAATTATCTGGGTCGGCCATCCAGTCTTTAACCTCTTCATAGCCAAAACGCTCGCCCGAAAGCTCAAACGTCAGGCCCTTGAGGAGGTTTCCCAGGGTTGCATCATCTGGATGGTTAAAGTCCGCAGGCTCACCCGTCTCTTGACGGTCGGAAAGCGTATTGTCGTCTATGAACTCCTGCAGCGGGTGGACATTGTTTTCGTAGAGCGTCCAGATTGTATAGCCAAACGAATACCAGTCGTTACGAGGGTCGACCATGCCGCCACGACCAGGCGTGTAGCCGTCGGAGCGCGTCATGGTGTTCGTCAGTCGGCTGTCAAATCCGGCAAGCGAGCGGGCGGAGCCATAATCTCCGAGCACGATCTGTTTGTCGTACAGGTAGACGTTCTGCGGCTTAATGTCACGGTGGACAATGCCAAGCTCGGTATGTAGCAACTCGATTGCCTGGCTGAGCTCGGGAATCACGCGACTCTTAACCATATTCTTGCTACGGGGACGATCAAAAAGGCATGTGGCCAGCGGCGTAATGGAAACATCCCACAGCTGAGGAGCCGCAGCCCCCACTTCGGTCGCGCTCAGGCCCTGGTGCAGATAGGCAAAGATGGGCAGTAGATGCGTTTGAGACACGGGGCGGCCATTAAGCCCCATTATGGCGCTTACCACCTTTTGATATGCCGAACGCTCGGCGCCCACAAGAGGCTTAAAGACCTTAGCAACGCATGCCAAACCATCGCTCACCCGCTCGGCGGCAACAATGGTAGATTGACCGCCATGGCCAATGACCTGTCCCAAATGAATAATAAACTGCTGCCCGTCATTCGAGACAACCGTCGCATCCTCCGCAACAAAAGGCGAGGCAGATGCAGCGGCGGCATGTGCGCCCCCACGAGAAACGGTCACCGTTTCACCGTTGGGACTGGCCGTGGCGCCGCGCGAGACAGTTACCGTCTGGCCGTCGGGGCTCGCAGCGCGCGGCACCGTAACAGTTTCACCTGCCGCAGAAGTACCAGGGCGTGAAACAGTAACGGTCTTGCCGTCGTCGGAAGCACCAACAGACGGCCTCGCAACCGTTACTGTTTCACCATTCGATTCAGTCATCGGGCGATGCACCGTTACGGTTTCGTTTGTCGATGGCGTACCGTCGCGGCGGACGGTGACCGTTTCACCAGATGCCGGAGCGTCGGCTCGACGTACCGTCACGGTCTCTCCAGGTGCAGAAGTCTGGCCACCACGGTTCACGGTAACCGTCTCTCCCTCTACGGGCGCATTCCCGCGGCGCACCGTTACGGTCTCATCATTGCCATTGCCACCATCTCGGTGTACCGTAATCGTCTCATCAGACATGGCTACTCCCCCACTTCAATTACAATCAGCGTTGCATCGTCCGTCGAGCCGTTCACCCGAGCCTCGGCATATAGCTCTTCGCACAACTGCGCACATGTCGAATCGCTCGCAAGCATCTGCTGCAAACGCTCCTGCGCAATCTGCCCATCGATACCATCGGAACAGATCAGATAGCGATCGCCCGGAAGCATCACGGTCGTCTTGACCTCAAGATTGCGACCGCCCTGATTGAGTCCAATCGCGAGCTCAATACAATGCGAAACGGCATCATCTCTGTATTCAGCGCCAACGCCGCCCACGCGCCGCTCAGGCGTATGGTCACAGCTAAGCACGGCAAGCACACCGCCACGCAGTCGGTACACGCGAGAATCGCCGGCATTAAAAACAGCACCGTGCCCGTCAGGAGCAACCACGAGGCCAGCAACCGTGGATGCGGCAACAGGAAGTCCATAGCGAGCCGCATACGACTCAACATCGTTCTCGGCTCGCTCGCCCGCCATGCGTAGGCGCTCCTGTAACGCGTTGACGGTATCGGCCTCAAAGACGCGCACGGCCTGCGCAAACGCCTGAGCAGCAAGCGTCGAGGCGGCCGCTCCGTGCCCGCCTTCGCTCACACCGTCAAAGACTGCCATGCAGCCCATCTCGCGCTCGCAATCGCCTACCAGGCCATAGCAAAGGACATTACCGTCAAGAAGCAAACGGTCCTCGTTGACGGGGTGATTGGTTCCCGCTTGAGTTTTTGCTGCAGCGATAAACTTCGTCATCGCCAATCGCCTCCCATCGATCCGGGCACGAGCTCAAATGCGATATGCGCACCGTCGCCCTCGCCCTGCGGCACGGCGCGTGCCACCATGCCGGGACGACCGCGCCACTCGGCGCGGTGTTCAAACAGAAAATCGGAAAGCCCGTTAAGGTAGCCGCTCTCCACCAAGTTGCCAATGCCGCGGCCGCCCTTGGCCTTGACAGCATCCGTCATGGCAATGGAGTGCAGCAGCTCGCGGGCAGCGTCGGTCGCCTCAACCGTAATATCGGGCTGCGCCTTATGCACGTTGCGGTTAACGGCATCGATCTTGGAATTAAGGATCTGAAGTGCCACGGCATCGTCGATAAAGTTGAAGATCACCACGTTGTCGCCGATACGGCCCAAGAACTCGGGCTTAAACTCGCGATCCATCTCGGTGCGCACGCGCTCGCAAATCTCGTCATAGGGCGTGTTGGGCGCGATGGTATTACGAACTTCGTTGCCCTGCGCATCGATCTCAATCTTGGAAAAGCCGATGTTGCTCGTAAAGAAGATGACCGTCTCAGAGAAGTACACGGTATTACCCTGGCCATCGGTCAGGCGGCCATCTTCGAGGATCTGCAGGAACTTGTCCATAATGCTGGGCGCGGCCTTCTCGATCTCGTCGAAAAGAACCACCGAGAACGGATTGGCCTTGACCGCATTGGTAAGCTGACCGCCCTCGGCATAGCCCACGTATCCCGGAGGAGCGCCAAAGAGCTTTTGATCGGAGTTCTCGGCACCGTACTCGGACATATCAAAACGCAGCATGCTGCGCTCGTCGCCAAAGAGAAGCTCCGTAATGGCCTTAACGATCTCGGTCTTACCGGTACCGGTGGGACCGCTCAAAAACAGGACGCCCTTGGGCTTAGAGCCAGATGAATGGGTGGCACCCGAAAGGCCCATGACGGAGCGCTTGAGCACGGTGACGGCCTTCTCGACGGCCTCGTCCTGGCCCTTCACGCGGCGTTTGATCTTTGCCTCGGGATCCTCTTCGAGCTTCTCGAACATCTGCTGCCATTTGTTCTCGCGAAAACCGTACTTATATACATCGACGAGCTTGGGAAGGATGGCCTCGATGGAAGCCTCGGGGTTTTGCATATCGCGCTGATACATGCGCTGCAGGCCCTCGAGCTCCTTAACGCTCATGCCGTCGGTGGTATCGATAAAGCGACGCACCGCGCGGTCATCGGAATCGGACAGCGCCTCACCAAAGCCAAACTTACTCTGAATATAGGCTTCGCGCATGTCGCGGTCGGGATGCGGCAGCGTGATGGTGCGCAAGAAGGGGTTCTCCTCGATAAACCACACGGGCAGGTTGCGCACGTTATCCGTTACCAGAATGAGCGTGTTGACAGCCGTGCGGTTAATAAGGCGTGCTTTGCTGGCACCAAGGTACAGGTTAAGGAAGAACTGCGTCTCGTCGGGCATAAGACCGGTCGAGGAGGCAAGCAGACGCGACGCCATGTTGACGATCACGCAAAGCGGCTTGGCCTCGGTGCCGCCATCGGGGTTGTCGTTGTATTTAAGGCGCAACATTGAGCGGATAACCTCGCCGTATGATGGCAGGCTCGACTGCTCGGTGGCATATGCTTGGCGGCCATCGGCGATGCAGGCGTTCGCCTCCATCATGCGATCATCGCTCTTAGAAGCCTCGTCGTGTGCCAGCGACACCAGGCGCTTGCAATCGACGTTGCCCATGCTGCTCGAAAACAGCTGGATGGGATCGAAATATGCCACGTTGTACTCAACTGAGCCATTGGCGTCTTCGAAAAGGCCGCGCACGACCTCGGCAAGCTCCGAGAACTGGAGCCCGCCGTCGACCACATCGGGATACTTGTCGTTGACGTTGCCCTCAAGGATAAAGAGGCTCTTCACCCCTTTAAAGTTGAGCATCTCGCGCTGCCAGGATTGGCGCTCGAAATCAGTTGCCATGTGTTATACCTCCTTGGCAGAAAATTCATGGTGGTAGCGGTCGGCAATACCAACGGTGATAATCGTGCCGTCCTGGACATAGTTTTGAAGCTGACGAGGCTGTTGAAGATACTGGTCGTAGTCATCGTGCGGGCGGTCGCTCAGGTAGATTACGCGCTGGTTAGTCGAACCGCGCAGCGCGCAGTCGGGCACGTTAAGCTCGTCTATGTACGGACCATCAATCAGCACATCGATGAGGGGCTTGAGTGTCTCCCACGTATCCGCACCGATCACTCTCGGCAGCTCTTCGAGCGTAAATCCGGTGTAAACGAGAATGTCATCGTAAGCGCAACGGATCGTTGCCAGCAGCTTCACGAGCTCTGATGCCTGCTCGAGCGGGTCTCCACCCGAAACCGTCAGCCGATGTACGCCGTGCTCGCGCGCGGTATCGAGCAACATCCGCGCAAGCTCATCAACATCGACATCTTGATCGGGCGACTGGCTGCGCCATTGGGGCGAAATACATCCGGCACAACGCTTTGAACAACCAGCGGTCCAGACAACAATACGTTCTCCCGGACCCAGCGAGACGACGGGGGCAAGCACATGGCTAACGAACATCGGCGTAATCCTCGCCCGGATCGAGTGTACGGTACACGGCCGAGATACGTGCAAGCGAGCAACCGCATTCCTCACAGCCATCCCCAACCTTTGCACGCTCATCAGCAACGAGATGCAAACGACCGCACTCGGGGCACTCGACAAACCAGCCCTCGACACCCGCAGACTCACCAGCAGCAGAAACAACCGGTGCCGCAGCAGACGCGGGCTGAGGCGCAGACCAAGCCTGGGTCTGCACGGGTTGCGCCGCAGGCGGTTCCTCCACAGTAACCGTCAGACGCAATTGGGCAAATTCGCCAGACGCAGCCGGAATGAGTAGCGTATCGCCGGTATGAATCGGCTGGGCCACGCCGGGAACCAAGTTGAGGATCTGGCCGCCACGCATAAGAGCCGTTCCGTTATTGGACCCCTCATCGGCAACCATCCATGTGCCCCGCTCAAAACGAACGCTGGCATGCTGCCGGGACATGGCAAAGTTCGAAGCCATAGAAGGAAACGCGTTGCGTCCAAGCACGGCAGCGTCCGTGAGACGAAGCTGCTCACCCATTACTGGATCGGCAAGCGTAAGCGCGGGAGCCGCGGGAGTAGCTGCAGCATTCGCCATGGGTTGCGGCGCGGGCTGCGGCATTGGCGCAGGCGTCGGCCGTGGCATCGGCGCAGGCGTCGGCTGCGGCGCAGGAACCGGAGCAGGTTGCGGAACGGGCATGGGGGTAGGCTGCGGCGTGGGAGCAGGAGCAGCCTGATGTGCCTGCTGGGGTGCGGGACGCTGAGGCCGCGAAGCACTGTCCATCGATGATGTTGCAGGGTAGACGGCGGGAGCCGGACGCTCAGCGACCGCGGCGGCAAAGCCGGACGCTGAGGCGACTGGCGCCTCGGGTGCCGAGACCGCGGGCGCAGGGGCCGAAGGCGCGGGGGCCGCACCAGCGGGACGCGGCGTCCCACAGTCCTCGCACATATCGCGGGCATCATCGTTCATAAGACCACAGATAGGGCATTCCCATGTCATGGTTTACCTCATTTCCCTCTGCTTGAGTTGACTTGCTTGACGGCGATTACGCAGACGACGTTCCGCATCTGCGGAAGGTGTGGGCGGCACGTAATCGTGCGGGTGAATCTCGACGGCGGTCTGAGGATCAGCGGGTCGAACAAAATGGCCGGGGGCGTCGGATGCGACAACAACGCCGCGTTCTTTAAGGTCTTCCTTAAACTGCAGGTAAAAATCGCAGAACTCAACTTGGTCCTGAACGACTTTGTCGACCGTCGCTTGATCTTGGGCCTTCATATCTTTGATGACGGTGGGATTAACCGGATCTTCCGAAAACTCGGATGGATCGGCCTCGACAACTCGCATCACAAGCTGCTGTTCGTGCGACCCTTTAAGGACGGCAACCGCCTTGCGCTTGTTCGTGTCGAAGATAAGGCGCCATGGCTTGCCAGACCCATCCATAACCGCATAACGGACAACGTCAGCCCCGTGTTCGGCCATAACCTCATTAACACAGCGCTCGATGTATTCGTCTTTAGCCGCCGAGGCAAGCGCAGCGTCTGCGGCATCCACGGCAGCGTACAAATCCTCAATCTCATGAGGCCGTCTGAGCACCGTCGGACGATGGTAGCGTTCATTAAGAAGGTCAACGCGCAGTCGGTATGCTTCATACTGCTCATGAAGCTCGTTCGACTCATGCTGGGCACTCTTCATCACATGCTCGAAGTCCTTGAGAATCTTCATGGCGGCAAGACGCTGTTCCTCGCTCGAATCCGGACCAAGCGCGCTAAACGAAGCGCGGGCAGTCTCGAATTTTGTACTTAGGCGATTTCGCAACGTCATATCGAGCACCTCATCCTGCATAAGCGGGATAATGCGCGCCGCCCACTCTTCAAACGCGCGCGCTGCATCCTCAAAGGAACCCGTCGAGGAGTTTGCGGCGGTATCCGCGATATGTAGGAGCGCTTTCTCAAGATCGATGGAACCGTCGCGAGCAATGTCGTAATCGATTGCCTTTAGCAATCCTTGGGCCCTGAGCTTTTCGGACGTCTGTGCGGCATCGATGCGGCTCTGGCTCATCTCGACCCTGCGCTGGGCATGGGCATCGAAGGTTAGCGTCGGGATCAAAGTGTGAAGCGTCGCCGCAAGCTGTGCCAATGCCGCCTCAGTTCGAATCCGCGTCACCGTACCCCGACCCATGACGACCTCTTCGCCCACAAGCGGTCCTGTCACGTTTTTCCTCGAATATTCGTCAATCACGCTATCCAACGCGGCGCGTGTCGACTCATCCATATCGGGAAACTCAAGGAGCATCTGCGACTTGATGTCCAATAGCCCATGCCTATAGTCCTTAACGGCATTTTCTGCCTCGGCCTTCTCCGCCTCTATGCGCAACGCCGCTGCCCCGGCAACAATTGCAGCGGGGGCCAATGGCACTGCCAGCGGTGAAGTGGCTATTCCGGCAGCGACTACAAAATTATCTCCCACCGAGCCGCTCATTATCACGTTCCCTTCTTCATGGATAACGGGGCCATCCCGGTCATCAAGCGTTTTTACTGCCTCATTTCTACCGCCGCTCTGCGCGATTCTGTTGCGCAACATTGGCGAGCGGCAGATTTGTCGATGTTGCGCAACAGAAGGCGGCGGCTAGCGCATATCCTGCTAATGGAAGAAAGGATGAAAGCGCGCCATGACCGGTTCCTACGAAGAAGTTCGACTCGTCAAGTTTCATACGCCAGCACTGCTCACCGAGCGCGAGCAGGCTGCGGCACGGCGTCGCTTCTGCACGCTTCTCGTTCCGCCGCAAAAGGGCGGCTTTGGCGGCAACGCCTATGTCCGCCGCGTCCAGAGCGGCGATCGCGCTTTTGAGCTCGCGCTTAAGATGCCGCGCCCCGATGCCCAACCCGAGCAAGAACAGCTCAACCGAGAAACTTTGGAAGAGGAGTACCGTACGCTCTCCGTCGTATCCAACCTAAGGGGTTTCCCCGATGTCTACGGTTTTGGCTACACGGCAGACGGAACCCCGGCGCTGCTCATGGAATGGGTTGACGGCGTCTCGCTTCTTGATGCACGGCCAGCTCTGAGCGATGGCGCTGAAACCTGCCCCGGCGATATCGTCGCCGCGCTGGGTCTGAGCGTACTCAAGATCATCTTGTCCACGCAATCGCTCGACACGCCCTTTGTTCACCGCGACCTCTCCATGCGCAACATCATGCTGCGTCACGATCGCATCCCGCTCGAGGAGCAGGTCTCGAGTGGCTATTTTGACATCTGCCTGATCGATATGGGCAGTGCCAAGCTCGTTAAGCCGGACTTTTCCTTTACCGTCGACGTCAACGCTTTTCGCGGTGCCACGCCGGCATACGCAGCACCCGAAATGCTGGAGCGGTTTAAGGCCGACCCCGGTGCGCGTGACAATCCCGCCGTCGACATCTATGCGCTGGGAAGCATCCTCTACGAGCTTTATTGCGGACACGCGCCCTTTGAGGCAGAGCTCAGGCGCTCTGGAGATCACGCGCGCCTCAAGCGCACCGTGCAACCGCAACCCCTTGCGCCCGCAACTCCCCGCGAACAGGGCTTGGTCAACGCGATTATGGCTTGTTTGGCAGTCTCGCAAGGCGCACGCCCTTCGGCAAATGAACTCGCGGCGCGCCTTGAGCCTTTCGCCCGTACGGGTGCCCCGCGAAAGCGCCGGCCTGTGGCGGATCGCGGCAGCACTGCCGCCTTGGTGGACGCCACCGTCCCCACCCGCACGGCTGCACAGGCGCAGCCCGCGTCTCGGCCAACCCCATCCACCGAGACCATCCGCAGCGCCGAGTCCATGCGTCGCGCGCGCCTTGCCGTCAAACGTCAA
>URNU01000010.1 GCA_900549275.1 uncultured Collinsella sp.
AGCTTGGCGACAATCGCGTCCACGCGCTCGGCCGTACCGGGGGCGCAGGTGAGCGACGTGTCCTGGTTGAGGTACGCGTTCTGGACGGTACCGAGCGCCATCATGCCAAACTCATCGGACATACCAAAGCGCGTCACCATGTTACGGGCGAGCTTGGTGGCCTGCTCGATATCGTTGGCGGCACCGGTCGTCATCTCACCAAAGATGAGCTCCTCGGCTGCACGGCCACCGCAATAGACGGCGAGCTTGTCCAGGACCTCCTGACGTGTGGTCAGGAAGCGCTCATCCTCCTCGACCTGCATGGTGTAGCCCAGAGCACCGCTCGTGCGCGGCACGATGGTGATCTTCGTGACCGGCGCAGAGCCCTTCTGGCGAGCGGCAACGATGGCATGACCGATCTCGTGATAAGAAACGACCTGCTTCTCGTGGTCGGACAGCACCGTGGACTTGCGCTGCTGACCGGCGATGACGACCTCCACCGACTCCTCAAAATCGTCCTGCGTGGCGCGCTTGCGACCCTCGCGGACGGCACGCAGCGCGCCCTCGTTGATGATGTTGGCCAGGTCGGCGCCCGAGGCGCCGGGCGTGGCGCGGGCAATCGCGGTCAGGTCGATCGGCGGCTGTGTCTTCACGCTCTTGGCATGCAGCTCAAGAATGTTCTTACGGCCGGTCAGGTCGGGCAGCTCAACGGGGATGCGGCGGTCAAAACGACCGGGGCGCAACAGGGCCGGGTCAAGGCTGTCGGGGCGGTTGGTGGCAGCAAGAACGACAATACCCTTGTGGTTATCGAAGCCGTCCATCTCGGTCAGCAGCTGATTGAGCGTCTGCTCGCGCTCGTCGTTGCCGCTAAAGCCGCCGCCGTCACGCTTTTTGCCGATGGTATCGATCTCGTCGATAAACACGATGCACGGGGCCTTTTCCTTGGCCTGCTTAAACAGATCGCGAACCTTAGCGGCGCCGCGGCCGACGAACATCTCGACGAACTCAGAACCAGAAATACTAAAGAACGGCACGCCCGCCTCGCCGGCAACAGCCTTGGCAAGCAGGGTCTTACCGGTACCCGGAGGGCCGACAAGAAGAGCACCTCGCGGCAGCTTGGCGCCGATTTCCTCGTAGCGCTGCGGCTTCTCCAGAAAGTCGACGACCTCCTTGAGGGACTCCTTGGCCTCTTCCTGGCCGGCGACATCCTTAAAGGTCACGCCCACGTCCTTGGAGGCGATAACGCGCGCGCCGGACTTGCCCAGTCCGCCGCCGCCAAAACCGCCGCCAAAGTTCATCGACGGGCCGTCATCACCCATGGCCTTCTTCATACGGCGGTTGAGCCACCAACCGATGAGGAAGAAGATGGCCATGGGAAGAATGAGTGTAAGAAGGTAGTAGGTCATCAGACCCGAGTTTTTATCGGGAACGACCGACTCCAGGGACGCACCGGATTCAAGCACGCGATCGGTAAAACCCGCATCATTCGGCACGCCGGTCGTCTTGTAGGCGATATTCTCGTCCTCGCCCTTCTTGGTGTAATAAATCGTGTAATCATCCGTGTTGTACTCGACCTTGTCGACGCTTTTCTTATCGAGCGCTTTGACAAACGTCGAATAATCGGTCTTCGTAATCTGCTGCGTGTGACCGATGTTGGGGAACAGAACGGTCGAGAGCACGAGGTAGACGACGAAGGCGATGAGCACGTAGAGGATCATATTCCGTCTACGTTTGTTGTCATCCATCTCCATCTGCTTGAACTCCATCTACTGGGGTTGATAATGCTATCTAGAATACCCAACCCGGACGGCGATAAACCGACGCCGGGCACGAAAGGACAGAGATGGCATCACTGGAAGTCGGCAAGGTTCAAATCTATACGGGCGACGGCAAGGGCAAGACGACGGCTGCGCTGGGGCTCGCGCTGCGCGCCACGGGCTATGGACTTAACGTGCTCATGCTGCAGTTTGCCAAGAAGCTACACTGCGCCGAACACGATGCCGCACCGCGCCTGGGACTGCGCATTGTACAGGCCGACCGTGACACGCCCGAGGCTTGCGCCGCACAGATCATGGAGCTCGCACGCGAGCAGATATCACAGGTTGACGTTCTGATTTTGGACGAACTCGGCGAGGCCATGCGCCGCGGCTTCGTGACGCGCGAGGATGTCGAAGCGCTGATCGCGATAAAGCCCGCCACAACGGAGCTCGTGCTCACCGGCCGCGGACTGCTGCCACTGGCCGATCTCGCCGACCTGGTCACCGAAATGCGTCCCATCAAACACTACTTCGACGAAGGCCTCCTAGCCCGCCAAGGCATCGAATACTAATTGATCCAAAGGGGACGGAGGAAACGGATCATCGACATCACGACGGAGATAAATGATCCGTTTTCCTCCGTCCCAAGGGATCATTTGGCAGTGGCGCGGCCGAGCCAGTTGCCGCTGTGGTGGTAGATGGTGAACATCGTAGCCGTGATAAGCCAGGTTACGGGGTAAACCAGCAGCAGGTGCTCAAGGGACGGATCAAACGGCATAATCGCAAACACCCAGATCACCCTGAGCACGACAGTGCCAAAAATCGTGAGCAGCATGGGCTGCAAGCTCACGCCGGCACCGCGAATGGAGCCCGACGCGTTTTCGATAATCGAGAAGATCGCGTAGAACGGCGCGATAAAGTGAAGAATCGTCGTGGTATACGCCGAAATCGAAGCATCGTCGACAAACAGACGCGACAACGGACCCGAGAACACCAGCAGCACGGCAGACAGGCCACCAATGAGCATAAACGACAGCACGAGCGACGTATGGTAGCCCTTGCGCATGCGCTCGTAGTTGCGCGCGCCAAAGTTCTGTGCCGAGAACGTGGTGATCGACACGCCAAGCGCCTCGGTAACCATCCAGACAATGCCATCTAAGCGGCCCGAAAGACCCCACGCCGTGGTGACATCGGCGCCAAACGAGTTGACCGACACCTGAATCAAAACGTTGGAAATCGAATACGCAGCAGACTGAAAACCAAGCGGCAGACCACACGAGATCATGCTCTTACAAATGCCAGGATCAATGCCGAGTTTGGACAGTGAAAGCCGCCACGCACCCGGTGCGTGCATCATACGAATCACGATCATCGTGGCATTGGAGCAAATAGTCAGCGCCACCGCGATGCCGCAGCCCAGAGCCTCCATATGAAGCACAGCAACGAAGATGACATCCAGCACCGCATTAACAAGGCAGCCGGAAGCGATGATCACAGCAGGCCCGCGCGTGTCGCCCACGGCGCGCAGCAGTGCCGTTCCCATATTGAGTAGCAGCGCCGCAACCATGGCGGCAAAATAGCAACGAGCATAGGCCACGCCCTCGGCCAATAGTTCATGCGGCGTGTTCATAAACGCCAGCATGGGCTCAACGAACACTATGCCAAGAATCGAGAAAACGATACCGCCCACCAGCGCGAGCGTCATGGCCGTATGGACCGAACGGCTCAGTCGCTCATCATCGTGCTGGCCAAAATACTGACCGGTAATGACCGCGCAGCCGGCGCCGACGCCAACGCAAAAGCCAATGCAGAGCTCGGTGAGCACCATCGTGGCCTGGATGCCGCCCAATGCGAGCTTGCCGCCAAACTGGCCGACGATATAGGTACCGATAAGCGTGTAGGCCTGCTGAAAAAACGAGCTAAAGAAGATGGGAACGCACAGCGACAGCAATTGCTGCCAAATAACACCTTGCGTTACATCGATAGCCGTAGATTTCTTAGCCACACGCCCTCCCCACAAGCATACGACAAACAACAAAACAGCAATTTAAAACCAAAGCCAAAACCAGCTTAGCACCGACTGGCGGCGACCGAAACACCTCGAATTAGAGCGCGGTGCGGAATAACTGCCTAGTGATACAGCCCCGGCTGGTAGTGATACTCATTGCTCACGTGCGGACACAGCTGCCAAAAGGCAACGGCACTCGCCGCGGCCACGTTGAGCGAATCGACCCCGTGCGCCATCGGAATGCGCACGGCTCGGTCGCAGCCCGCGATAGTCTTGGCGCCCAAGCCGGCACCCTCGGTACCCATAAAGATTGCCAAGCGGTCAATCTCCTGCAGCACGGGATCGTCCAGCGATACGGAATCGTCCGTCAACGCCATGGCAGCACACGAAAAGCCAGCGTTGTGCAGCGCAGCCAGGCCATCGTGCGGCCACACGCGCGCCTCGCTGCCAATACGCGTCCACGGCACCTGAAACACCGTGCCCATGCTCACGCGGGCCGAGCGACGGTACAACGGGTCGCAGCACGTCGGACTGACCAAAATACCGTCGACATTGAGCGCGGCGGCCGAGCGGAAAATCGCACCCACGTTCGTGTGGTCGACAATACCCTCGAGCACGCACACGCGCACCGGGCGCTCCCCCGCCGCCTCGACGACGCCACCCAAGAACTCATCAACCGGAATCTGGCGCGGTCGACGGAAAGCCGCGAGCGCACCGCGCGTCACATTGAAGCCCGTCAGCTGCTCCATGAGCTCCATGGAGGCCACGAACACAGGAACCGGGCCGGCGCCCTCGCGCACGACCAGGCGCTCAAACAGCGGCATCATCTGGTCGAGCCAGCGTTCACCCAAAAGAAAGCTCACCGGCTCGTATCCGGCACGCACCGCGCGCTCGATAACCTTGGCACTCTCGGCGATAAAGATGCCCTTTTGCGGCTCCAGCACGCAGCGAAGCTCGCGCTCGGTCAGTCGCACGTAGGCATCGAGCCGCTCGTCCTCGAGCGAGTCGATTCGCAGCACCTCAACGGCATCAGTCATAGCAGCCTGCCCGTACCCTTCTTTACAGCACATCTATACCAAACGAGGCGACGCTAAGCGCCGCCCCATGCAATCAATCAACCCGATGATACCGTTCACGCCAGACGATTTACGCCTCAACGCGACGATACGTCACGAACTCATAATCGACGCCCTCATCGCCCTCGCCCGAGGCAATCGTGGCAACCCCGCCACGCCACGCAATCTCCCACGCGGGATCGGCGTCCAAGTCGGGAAAGTACGTGTCCACGGCATGGGTGCAATGGTTGTGCGTGACCTCGGCCTCGGCGCAATACGGCAAAAACTGCCGATACACCTCGCCGCCGCCGATCACCCACGCAACGGGCTCATCGGCAACCGCAGCGAGCGCCTCGTCGATGCTATGCACCACGTCGACGCCCTCGGGAGCAAAGCTCTCGTCGCGGGTGAGCACGATATTGCGGCGGTTCTTGAGCGGACGCCCACCGGGAAAACTCAGCAGGGTCTTGCGCCCCATAATGACCGGGCAACCTTTGGTGCACGCCACAAAATGGCGCATGTCGGCGCGATTAGACACCACCATATCGCCCTCGCACCCAATGCCCCAGTCGTCACACACGGCGACGATGGCAGAAAGCTTACACGTCATGAGCGCCACCTACACCGCAATGGGAATGTTCTTGACCTGCGGGCCGTGCTCGTAGCCCTCGACGATGAGGTCATCGGTCGTAAACGCATAGAAATCGTGCACGTCGGGGTTAAGCGTTACCTTGGGCGCCGCAAACTGCGGACGCTCGATAAGTTCACGGACAATATCGACATGACGGTCGTAAATGTGGGCATCGGCAATCACATGCAGCAGCTCACCGGGAATCATATCGACCGACTGCGCGACCATCATCAGCAAAATGGCGTACTGGCACACATTCCAGTTGTTCGCGGCCAAAATGTCCTGGCTGCGCTGGTTGAGAATCATGTTGAGTGTGGGTTTATCGTCCTGCGGGCGCTGCGTGACGTTATAGGTCACGCTGTAGGCGCATGGATACAGGTGCATCTCGGACAGATCGTTAAACACATAGGTGTTCGTCATGATACGGCGGCTGTACGGCGTATGCTTAAGATCGTACAGCACACGATCCATCTGGTCGAAATCGCCCTCGGCATAATGGCTTTTCTGGCCAATCTGATACCCGTAGGCTTTGCCGATGGAACCGGTCTCGTCGGCCCACTCGTCCCAAATATGGCTGTTGAGGTCATGGACGTTATTTGACTTCTTTTGATAGATCCACAGAATCTCGTCCATGGCAGATTTAAGCGCCGTGCGACGAAGGGTGAGCGCGGGGAACTCCTCGCGCAGGTCATAGCGTGCCGTAACGCCAAAGTTTTTAATGGTATAGGCAGGGGTGCCATCCTCCCACACCGGGCGGACCTTTTGGCCCTCGGTGGTGGTGCCATGGTCCAGAATATCGCGGCACATGGTTACAAACTGTTGATCAGCCTTGCTCATTGACCCTCCTGTCAGTCGCCTACAAGCGAGATTCATTGTAGCCCAGGCGCACGCGGCCCCACAGCCCAAACATAAGCCCTCATTTTCTGACATATGCCAGAAATTCCTTGCGCAAATCCGTACGTTCGCTATTCTATTGTTGACATATGTCAGATTTGGAGAGTGTATGGCAGGAAGACGCGAAAAATTGCGCCGCGTTGGGATCATCCCCGAATATCGCGGCTTTACCCCTGACGGCCTTGCCAGCGGAGACGCCATCGAGATGACGGTCGACGAGCTCGAAGTCCTGCGGCTGTGCGACCTGGAAGGCCTCAATCAGCAGACCGTCGCCCAGCACATGGGCATCGCTCGCGCCACCGTGGCGGCCATCTGTAGCCGCGCGCATCGCAAGGTGGCAAACGCGCTGGTCAACGGGCGCGCGCTGAGTATCGAGGGCGGCAATATCGCATACTCCCCCATCACAACGACAACGGCCGCATGGCCAGCAAAGGAGGTCGGCACCATGAGAGTGGCAACGACGTACGACAACGGCAACATCTTTATGCACTTTGGCCGCAGCGAGCAGTTCAAGATCTACGACATCCAGGATGGCAAGGTGCTCAACGAGCAGGTCGTAGGCACCGGCGGCACCGGTCACGGCGCCCTGGCGGGCCTGCTTGCCAACGGTGGCGTCGACACGCTCATCTGCGGCGGTATTGGAGGCGGCGCTATCAACGCGCTTGCCCAAGCCGGCATCACGGTATACGCAGGTGCCCAGGGCAGCTGCGACGCTTGCGTCGAGGCCCTTATCGCCGGCACGCTTGCACAGAACGGCGAGGCCACGTGCGGCTGTCACGGCCATGACCATGAACATGGCGAGTCCTGCAGCTGCCACGGCCATCACGAGCACGAGGGCCACGAGAGCTACGGCTGCCACTAACGGCACAGCAACGCGGGCTCGGGGCGCGACGCTGAACGTAGCCCAACAATCAAAGCCAAAAACAAGGGCCACTCGGTAGCCTCCGAGTGGCCCTTGCCATATCAAGCTGGAATAACAGCCCTATTTCTTATTGCGCATCTGCGCTTCCATCTGGCGCAGCAGATCCATATCGGACTTGGGACCGCCCGTTCCCAGGCCGCCCATGCCGCCCAGGCCCATGGCATCCAGACCGGGAATATTGGGCATGCGCATCTTCTTGCCCTTCTTGCCCTTCTTACCCTTCTTGCCGCCGACCTGCGCTTGATTGGCCATCGTGCGCATGCGGCCCATCATCTTATTCATCTCGCCCCACTGCTTCATAAGGCTATTGACCTCGGTGGGGGTCACGCCGGCGCCCTTGGCGATGCGGGCGCGACGCTGGCCGTTGATAATAGAGGGACGCAGGCGCTCCTCCTTGGTCATCGACATGATGATGGCCTCATTCTTGTCAAAGATGCCCTCGTCCAGATTGCCGCCCATCTGGTTGAGCGCGCGCTGGCCACCGGGAAGCATACCCAGAATGCCCTTCATGCCGCCCATCTTCTTGACGGCTTTCATCTGGTCGAGCATGTCGTTCATGGTAAAGCCCTCGCGCAGCATACGCTCGGCAGCCTCGAGCTGCTCGGCGTCGGCCGCCTCCTGGGCCTTCTCGATGATGCCGACAACATCGCCCATGCCCAAGATGCGCTTGGCCATACGATCGGGATAGAACGGCTCCAGCGAATCGGGCTTCTCGCCCATGCTCACGAACTTGATGGGCTTGCCGGTCACCTGGCGCACGGAAAGCGCGCCGCCGCCACGGGCGTCGCCGTCAAGCTTGGAGATGATCACGCCGTCAAAGTCGGTGCGCTCGGCAAAGGTCGAGACGACGTTGACGATATCCTGGCCGGTCATGGCATCGACGACCATCAGCACCTGATCGGGCTTGACGGCCTTCTTGATATCCACGGCCTCCTGCATCATCTGCTCGTCGATCTGCAAACGACCGGCGGTATCGACGATGACCACATCGCGCAGGTGGTCGACGGCCTCCTGAATGGCGCCCTTGGCGATGTCGACCGGATGCTCGCCGTCACCGCGGAAGACCGGAACGCCGATCTCTCCACCGAGCGTGGCCAGCTGGTCGGCAGCTGCGGGACGGTAGACGTCACACGCGGCGAGCAGCGGGGAGCGGCCCTGCTTCTTGAGCAAGTAGGCCAGCTTTACGGCCGCCGTAGTCTTGCCGGAGCCCTGCAGGCCCACGAGCATGATGACATTGGGAATGCGGTTGCTAAAGACGAGCTTGCTCTCGGTGGAACCGAGCATCTCGGTGAGCTCGTCGAGCACGATCTTGACAACGTTTTGCGCCGGCGACAGCGACTCCATGACCTCGGCGGTCATGCAGCGCTCCTTGGTCTTGGCGACAAACTCCTTGACGACCTTGAAGTTGACGTCGGCCTCGAGCAGCGCCATGCGAATGTCGCGCATAGCCGAGGTGATATCGGCCTCGGTCAGTTTACCCTTGCCGCGCAGGCGGTCAAATGTGTCGTTGAGGCGATCGCTCAGAGAATCAAACACTAGTCACTCCTTAATTGGACTCGCCCACCAGGGCGCGGCAGAAATCTTTGGCATTGAACTCCTGCAGGTCATCGACCTGCTCGCCCACGCCGATGCGCAGGATCGGGAGCTTGAGCTTCTCGGCTACGGCCATGGCGATACCGCCCTTTGCCGTGCCGTCGAGCTTTGTCATGATAATACCGTCCAGGCCAAGCGCCTCGTTAAACTCGAGCGCCTGGTTCAGACCGTTTTGACCTGTCGCGGCATCGATCACGAGGACGACCGAGACAGGCATGGGGCCGGCAGCCATATTGGCGGCGCGCTTACGCGTCACATTGACCACCTTGGCAAGCTCGCGCATGAGTTCGGGGCTCGTGTGCAGACGGCCAGCGGTGTCGATAAGCACCAGGTCGCTGCCGCGCTTGTCGGCCTCATCGAGCACGTCATAGCAAACGCTTGCCGGATCGGAGCCGCGGTCGCGCTTGATGACGGGAACGCCGGCGCGCTGGCCCCACACATCGAGCTGCTCGATGGCGGCGGCGCGGAATGTGTCCGCAGAACCGATCACGACGTTCTTGCCGCGGGCAGCCATGGCGCTCGCAATCTTGCCGACCGTCGTGGTCTTGCCGGCACCGTTAATGCCCACAAACAGCACGCAGCTCGGCGTGTCGGCGAACGGATCGCGCTCGACGGGCACAAAATGCTGCTCGAGCTGCTCGGCCAGGGCGCGGCGGAGCTGCGGGGCGGTCTTGAGGTTCTTCTTGGCCGCGGCATCGCGCAGGTCATCGGAGACCTGGATGGCGACCTCGGCACCCATGTCACCCATGACAAGGGTGTCCTCTAGGTCCTCCCAAAAATCCTCGTCGACCTCGCCGCCAAAATAAAAGACCTCGTTGAGAGCCTCACGGCTGCGCTCAAGTCCGCGCGAGAGAGCATCGAAGAATCCCATTATGCATTCACGACCTTTCCGGTTTCGCGATCGAGTTTTTGCGAGACGACGCGACTGACGCCGTCGGCTTGCATCGAGACGCCGTAGAGAACGTCAGCGTCCTCCATAGTACGGCGCTGGTGCGAGATAACCAAGAGCTGCGTATCGGAACGCAACACATCGAGCGCGCCGATGAGCTTGGACAGGTTGGCGTCATCGAGCGCCGCCTCGACCTCGTCCAGCACATAGAACGGCACCGTACGCGTGCGATACACGGCAAAGAGCAGGGCGAGCGCCGTCAGGCTCTTCTCGCCGCCCGACATGAGCATCATCTTGGTGATGCGCTTGCCGCGCGGCTGCGCCACGACCTCGATGCCCGTCTCGGCCGGATGCTCGGGGTCGGTCATCTCCAGATGCGCCTGGCCGCCCGGGAACAGCATGGCGAAGATCTCGCGGAAGTTCGCATCGACCTTCTCAAAGGTCACCAGGAAGGCTTTACGCATCTTACGGTCGATGGCCACGGTAATCTTGGTGAGCGCCTTGCGCGCGCTCTCCAGATCGGCCAGCTGCTCCTCGATGTAATCGGCGCGGCGCTTGAGCTGCTCGTACTCCTCCATGGCAACCTGGTTCACAGGGCCCAGGTTGTTGATCTGGCGCACGAGCTGGTTGAGCTCGCGCTCGGCGGCGTCGCGGTCGGTGGGCGCAGGAAGCATGAGCGCTTCCTCGAGCACCGTGGTGCCATCGGCGGTAATGGCCTTGATGGCCGCCTCTACCTGCACCTCGAGCTTGCCGCGTGCAACCTTGAACTCGTTTTGCGTCGCGGTGGCGGCATCGACCCGCTCCTTGGCGCGGGAGACCTCGGCCTTGGCGTCCTCGATGGTCTTCTTGAGCGAGGCCGAGTCCGCCTCCTCGAGTGAAGCCTGGTCACGCAGGCGCGCGGCCCAATCCGACGCGCGCTCCAGCAGGGCCGAATAGCGCTCGTGCATGGGGTCGACGCGCAGACGCAGCAACTCGAGCGAGCGCGAGGCCTGGCGTGTTCCGCGGATACGGCGGTCGATGCCCTCCAGGCGATGCTCCAGGTCGGGCACGCGGCCCTTCAGCGAACGCAGACGCTCGCTCGTCTGAGCCAGGCGAACCTTGGCATCGGCGAGCTTGCCGGCCGCCTCGGAATCGTCACGGCGCACGCGATCGAGCTCGTCGTTGGCTTCGGCAATCTGGAGACCCAGGTCGCTTGCCTGCGCACGGGCCTCGTCGCGCGAACGGGTGAGCTCGTCAACGCGCGGGCGCGCTGCGCGAACGGCCTCGGCTGCCTGTTCGCGGCGCTTGGAGATGCGCACGCGCTCGACCTCGGCATTGTTGGCGCTTTGCTCCAAGCGGCCGATCTCAGAGAGCAGCGAGCGGCGCTCGCCCTCAAGACGGGCGATCTCGCCGGCGGCATCGCCCTCGGCGGCACGCGCCTCCTCGACGGCCGCATTGGCCTCGACGACCTGATCCGACACGTGCTCAAACACGGCAGCCAAATCGGGCTCCAGGCCCTCCAGCTCGCGAATGCGACGTTTGCGCTCAAGAGCACCCGAAGCCTCGCCGGCATCGAGCCCCACGCGCACCAGGCCGCCACAGCTCACGCGGGCGCCATCGGGCGTCACATAGGTCACGCCGTCAACGACAGGTGCCGCCAGCGCAGCAGCCAAGTCATCGACCACGTAATAGCCGCCGAGCAGGGCCTCGACAACCGGACCATAACCGGCGCGCACGGACAGGCGATCGACCAGACGCGAACCGGCAGCGCCCTTAGCAGCAGCAGAGCCGCTCACGCCGCGCGCCATCAGCAGTGCCTCGCCCGAGGCCTTCTTTTGGTCCAGTGCCGCACGACCGGCACGCTCAAGCGTGGCGGCGTCATCAAACAACAGGGCGTCGATATCGCCGGCAAGCAGCTGCTCGACCAAGCCCTCAAGCTCACGAGGGGCCTCGAGCACGTCGCCCAGACGACCCGAAACATCATCGCCCAGCGCGCCCATCAGACGGCTCACCAGCGGCGAGCTGTCTGCCATGCGGGCGTCGAGCTTCTTTTGGCTGGCAAGCTCCGAGCGCACCTCGGAAAGCTTGTTGCGCGCCTCGCTCTCGCGATTACGCAGGTCCTTCAACGCCGCACGGGCGACCTCGGTGGCCTCGCGCGCATCGACCTGGGCCTGGCGGACCTGATCAAGCGCGCCGTCGAGCTCCTCAGCGCGGTCGCGACGGCTCTCAAGCGAGGCCGTGACCTCCTCGAGCTGCTCGTCGATCTGCTCCAGGCGCGAGGCGTACATGTTGTCCTCGACCTCGGCGTTGCTCAGCGAGTCCTTCACCTTGGCAAGCTCGAGCGCGGCGTTATCGGCCACACGCTGCACATCGCGCTGCTCGCGCGTAAACTGCGAAATCTGATTGTCAAGCGCAACGCGACGCTCGTGGAGCTGGGCGGCGGCTGGACCGGCGGCATCAACGTCGTCCTGGGCCTGCATGTGCGCACCGGTCACTTCCTCAAGCTGGGCACGCGCATCCTCGAGCTCCTCGACCACGCGACGGCGCTGATGCTCGGAGCTCGAGATCTGGCCGCGCATGTCGGACAGGCGCGACACCATGTTGTGGCCCTTTTCCTCGAGCAGGCGCATATCTGAGTTAATACGGCCGACCACATCTTGCATATGGCGGCGCTGCTCGCCCAGATCGCCCACAAACAGGCCCTTTTCCTCGAGCATAACCTGGAGCTTCTCGAGCTCACGCTCCTTTTCGCCCAAGCGGTATTGCGCAAGCTCAAGCTCGGCAGTGCCCTCCTTAGAGCGGCTCTCCAGGTCGTTCCACTGCGACTGCAGCGAACGAAGTTCGTCAACGGCCAGCATCTGCGTAAGCTCGTTCGCGCGCGAGGACAGCTCTTTATACTTGCGCGCGCGATCGACCTGACGCTCCAGCGGCCGCAGCTGACGAGCAATCTCCTTATTGATATCGCGGGCACGGGTCAGGTGCTCGTCCATCGATTTAATCTTTTTGAGCGCACGCTCCTTGCGGCGCTTGTGCTTGGAGATGCCGGCAGCCTCCTCGACCAGGGCGCGGCGCTCCTCGGGGCGGCTCTGCAAAATGGCATCGAGCTTTCCCTGGCTAATGATGGAATGCGTATCCTTGCCCAGACCCGAATCGTGCAGAATGTCCTGAATGTCCATCAGGCGGCACGGGCTCGAGTTGATGAGGTACTCGCTTTCGCCCGAGCGATACATACGACGGGTGATGGCGACCTCGTCAAAGTCGACGGGCAGCATATGGTCCGAGTTATCGAGCACCAGGGTGACCTCGGCGACACCCACCGGCTTGCGCGCCGACGAACCCGAGAAGATGACGTCCTCCATGGCCTGGCCGCGCAGCTGCTTGGCGCTCTGCTCGCCCAGGACCCACAGAATCGAGTCGGAGATGTTCGATTTTCCCGAGCCGTTGGGACCGACGATGACGGTCAGGCCCGGCTCAAATGACATATGGGCGCGGTCGGCAAACGACTTGAACCCTTTGAGCGTGAGGGACTTGAGATACACGGTTCCTCGCTTAGACAGGCTTCTTGTTGAGAATCACGCCGTTGGTGGTGTAGCCCATGCGGTCGAGCGCCTCGAGCGCAGCGGCCGCCTCGGCCTCCTTCTTGGAGGAACCGGTACCGCGGCCCTGGCGAATACCGTCGATGAGCACCACAGCGGTAAAGGTGGGCGCATGCGCGGGGCCCTCGGAGCCGACCAGCTTATACGCGGGAGGCTCGTGGCCGTCTGCCTGCACGCACTCCTGCAAGAACGACTTGGGGTTCGCGGGGTGCTCGGCACGCTCGGAGGCCAGGTGCGGCTTGAGCGTACGATGGATAAACTCCGCCGCAACATCCCAGCCGGCATCCAGATACAGTGCACCCACGAGCGACTCGTAGACGTTCTCGAGCGCCGAGTGCAGGCCGCGCGCGCCGGTACCGGTCTCGGAGGCACCAAAGATGATGATGTCCTCGATACCCAACTCGTGCGACACCTCGGACAGCGTGGCGCCCGAGACAAGGGACACCTTCAGACGCGTGAGCTTGCCCTCATCAAACTCGGGATAGGACTCAAAGAGCGAGCGGGCCACCACGGCGCCCAAAATGGAATCGCCCAAAAACTCAAGGCGCTCATAGCTGGCAGAGACCGGCTGACCCTCGACGGCCGAGGGATGCGTGAGCGCCGCGCGCAGCAGCACCTTATTATTGAACTCATGGCCCAGGATCTCCTGGGCGCGCGTGAGTCGTTCAGACAAAGCCAAGACTTAGGCCTCCTTGGCGTTTTCGATCGCGTCGACGGCGTCGGCGACAGAGTTGAGCGACAGCAGGGTCTCGTCATCGATTTCGAGGTCGAACTCGTCCTCGATGGCCGTCACCAGCTGCAGACGCTCGAGCGAATCGGCATCGAGATCGTCAAAAGTGGTCTCGTCGCTAATGTCGGCGACATCGACACCCAACACGTCAGCGGCGACTTCGGCGATCTTATCGAAGATTTCGGAGCGATCCATAGCGCTTCCTCTCGTATGTCATGGAACACAACACAACACGGCAATCGGAGCCGCGTTGTAATACGGCTCCGATTCTACCCCACGCGGTACAGGTTGAGCCACGTAACGGGGCCTTTATAAAACGATACCGTCCATGGAATTGGCAACATCCTGAACAAGCCCGGCACGAACGGCCTGGGCCGCAGCAAGCGTACCGTTCTTAACGGCCTCGACCGACGTAGCACCGTGGCCGATCAACACGACGCCGCGCAGGCCCAGCAGGATCGCGCCGCCTTTGGCATCGCCCGAAAGCTTGGCCTTAATCTCGCGCATCTGCTTTTTAATGAGCAGCGCGGCGATCTTGGTGCCGAGCGAGGACATAAAGGCGCCCTTGAGCTCCTGAAGCAACAACTTGGCAGCACCCTCGGTGGCCTTGAGCGCAATGTTGCCCGACATGCCGTCGGCGACCACGACGTCAAAATTGCCCGACGTAAGATCGGTGCCCTCGCAGTTGCCCACAAAGCCGGGAACCGCGGCCTTCATGGCCGGAAAGCACGACTTGGTAAAGTTGGAGCCCTTCTCGTCCTCGGTGCCGTTGGCAAGCAGGCCCACACGCGGATGCTCAATGCCCAAAACCACGCGGGCATAGGCAGCACCCATCTGGGCAAAACGCACCATGTCGTCGACCTCGACATCGGGGTTGGCGCCCATGTCGCACAGCACCGTCAGGCCACCGGCGCGATTGGGCAGTGCGTTGGTCAGGCACGGACGGACCGGCTGCTTCTTACCCTCCGCCAAATACCTAAACGGCGTGACGTAGGCCGTGGCGGCAGCGGTCATGGCACCGGTCGAGCCGGCCGAGAAAAACGC
>URNU01000011.1 GCA_900549275.1 uncultured Collinsella sp.
GCTAAAGCTGCTAGACCGTTTATACTTGCGGGACGGGTGTTTTTGCCCGTCCCGTTTTTGTTTCGACCCGAAAGGTGTGCCTATGGCCTCATCCGCCCCGCGCGGTCTGCGCTCCGACCATGTCGTCACCGTCGGCATCGCCCTGTTCTCGATGCTCTTTGGCGCCGGCAACCTCATTATTCCGCCGCTGCTGGCGCTGCAGGCAGGTTCTGCCACGCCGGTCGCCATGTTCGGCTTTCTGATTGCAGCCATCGGCTTGCCCGTCATGGGCTTTATCGCCGTCGCGCTCGCCGGAACGGCGCGTGAGCTGGCCGGGCGCGTGCATCCTAAGTTTGGCGAATTCTTCGTTGCGGCGGTCTACCTGGCCATCGGTCCGTGCCTGGCCATTCCGCGCACAAGTTCTACGGCGTTCGAAATGCTGGTGCCGCTGCTGCCCGAGGGCGTTTCGCTCGGCACGGCTCGCCTGGTCTTTGCCATCGGGTTCTTCGTGGTCGCGTTTGCGCTTACGCTGCGCCCGGGCGTCATCACGCGCGTACTCGGTCGCATTACGGGCCCTGCGCTTATCGCGCTCATCGTGCTGGTTGTGGGTGCTGCCGTGATCTCGCCGCTGGGTCCCGCTTCCGCGCCGCAGGCTCCCTACAATGCCGGTGCTGCCGTGCAGGGCTTTCTGACCGGCTACCAGACCATGGACCTGCTCGCGTCGCTCGCCTTTGGCATTATCATCGCCGAGACCATTCACGAGCTGGGCGTTATCGATGACAAGTGCGTGGCCTTTGAGATTTCGCGCTCCGGTGTGATCGCCGGTGCGCTCATGGCCGTCATCTACTGCGGCCTGGCGCTTGCCGGCATGCAGCTCAGTACGGTTATGCCCGATGCCACCAACGGCGCTGCCATCCTTGCCCGCTCTGCCTCCATGCACTTTGGCCTTGCCGGCACGGTCGTGGTCTTCGCGATCTTTTTCCTTGCCTGCATGAACGTGTGCATCGGCCTCATCAGCTGCTGCTCGCGTTACTTCTGTGAGACGTATGTGGTCGAAGGGGGAGCGGAGGCCTCCGAGGAGGCCATGCGCCGTCCCTTTGCGGTTCTCGCCTTTGTGTTCGCGGCGTTTTCGTGCGTGCTCTCCAACGTGGGCCTCGACATGATCCTCATGTTCTCGGTGCCCATGCTCAACGCCTTGTACCCCGTCGCCATTGTGCTGGTGCTGATGGGCCTGGTGCACGGTTTTTGCGACGCCCATCCGCAGGTGTGGGTTTGGGTCGGAGGCGTGGTCGCGGTGCAGAGTGTGATCACCTCGGTCCGCGACGCGTTCTTTGCGGGCGTGTGGCTGCCGTTCGATGCGCTGCCGTTGGCGGACATTGGAGCCGCGTGGGCGCCGGTCGCCGTGGTGGCGTTTGTGATCGGTCTGGTTCATAGCCAGTTTGTCGCACATTCGAGGAGCTAGGGTATCGTCGCTTGCACAGGCGGGGAGTCTCCCCTATAATTTCCTTCGCTTTGGGACACGCAAGGTTTAGACCTTAGCTGCTCAACACCTTCGGGACGTGGCGCAGTTTGGTAGCGCGCCTGCTTTGGGAGCAGGATGTCGCAGGTTCAAATCCTGTCGTCCCGACCATATCTTGCGGGCGTAGTTCAATGGTAGAACCCCAGCCTTCCAAGCTGATGACGCGGGTTCGATTCCCGTCGCCCGCTCCACAAGATAGATGAATGGCTCTGATTCCTTTTGGGACCAGAGCCGTTTTCGTAAGTGTACGGGGTGACGGGAACTGATGCCGCTCCACGCCCCACCTAAGTTGAGGTGAAATATGGACTGTTTTTCGGCTTTTATGGCCCATGTAGTCCGTATTTCACCGCAACTAATTGTAAGGGTGGATTTTGATGCCGTTGGGAGGGTCGTAGCGACCGTCTACCGAGAGTGGAAATATTTTTTGAAGCTCTGACCTGCGACGTCAAGCTTTTGGTCAGCTTTTGGCAAGGTATTGAAATGCCGTTCTGCGATAGCGTAAAGGCGTTCACTCGTTCTTGACTGTTATGGTGCGGGTCATGTCCAATAAAGCTAAACATTTTCCGAAGTCATATGCCAAGATGCTGTTTTCCGCTCTCGGGATTCATCATGACGAGCAGCTATTGATAACGACTGATCCTTGGGATGAGCGGCGCGCGCGTGAGCTTATGCAGGAAGAGCTTTTAATTCGACTCTATAACCATGTGTACGCCGATCCTGTTTATTGGAGCCACCTTGACGTGGAAGCCCGCATTTTCCAGCTTGCATCTGCTATTGCGGCCGTCGAACCGGATGCCATTTTCTGCGGTTCAACGGCGGCATTGCTGTACGGTATCGGCTCTGCTTACTCGCTGCTTAATGCCGTTCAGATGTTGTTGCCGAGATCTACCAGGCGCGATACATATGAGTTCGTTGAGTATCGTCGATGGCGCCCAGGTGAGTTATGGCGGCTCGGCCCGTTTACGCTGACGGACCCCTATCGGACGGTGGTCGATATTGCCCGCGCGAGTGCATTTCGGTATGCGCTTGGCTACGCCGATGGATTGGCTCGTGAGTATGATGTCGACCGCGAGGAGCTGCGTGCGTATGCACAGGCCAATTGTCGCGGTTTGCATGGCATCGCCCGTGCGTTTGGCGTGTTCGAGCATATGGACGGGAGGTCGGATAACGGGGGAGAGTCCGAGGCGCGAGCGGCAATGATCCTTGCTGGAGTCGTTGCGCCTGAGCTTCAGGTTGAGATTGCTCGACCAGGAAATGCCGGCTATTATCTGGCAGATTATGGTTGGCGGATGCCAGATGGGTCATGGATGTTGGCAGAGCTTCATGGTTTGGGTAAGTTTGAGGACGAAACTCAAAAAGATTTGGAACATGCTGCGGCAAAAACCTATCGAGCCGCCTTATTGCGCGATGCGAACTTACGTGCCATGGGTCATAACGTCATTCATTTCAAGCTATCGGACACATATGATGTCGAAGAGTTTGGCGCTATGATGCGCGGCTACGGTATCCCAACTACAAAGCCTTTTGCGGATTCCTGATAGCAGAGACAACCGACTCCGCCGCCCAACAATAAGTTGCGGTGAAATACGGACTAAAGGCTACTCAGAGACATAAAACAGTCCGTATTTCACCGCAACTTAGGAGGGGATGGGGTTAGCTGCGGGGGCGGTGGCGGAGCTTGTCGATGGTGGCGTCGGTGCTCTGGCTGCGGGCTTCGGCGGCGCGGTCGCGGGCTTCGGCGGCACGGTCGCGGACTTCGGCGGCGGTTTGGCGCTTGCGACGGTAATCGATCATGCCTTGGATGATGGGCTTGCCAAAGCTCACGACATCATCGTTGTAGATGGCGGTTCGGGCTGCGAGGAGGCAGTCGGTAAAGTCCATATGGGTCTTGCCAAAGAGTTTGACGGCAAGGGCGACAACGGTGGGCTCGTCGACCATGACGTCATCGAGCAGCCTTTTCAAGGCCGCAGCAATCTCAACGCGGGGAACCTTATAGACGTCGCGCAGCGTGACCACAACGCGCGTGATGATTTCGGGGTAGACGCGAGCGGTGCGTGTGGCGATGACCTTGGCGGCGCGCGGTGACAGAACTTCGTCGTCGTCAAGCAGGTAGCGTAGGATGACGGTCTCGTCGATGATGGTGCTACTCATGGATATCTACTTCCTCGGGACCCAAAATCGAATCGTCGCTTTCTGTAGCAAGGTACTCAATCCAGGCATTGCGCTCCTCGGAGCGGCGATTGGGATCTCCATATGCTTTGAGCGATCCATAGGCGGCGGTGCCGTCCTTTGAGCGCACGGCGACCGGCTGAAAGGGAAGCTTGCGCATGAGAATGCTCTGCGCGACAAAAAGACGAACGGCCTCGGCAAGCGATGTGCCCATGGCGTCGTAGAGATGCTCGGCATGCTGCTTGTCTTCCTCGCGAATGCGCACCTGCAGGATGGCTCTTTTTTGAGTCGATGACATCACTGGCCCCCTTAATGAGCGTGCAATATAGTCGGTCAAATGCGGCATGTGCCCATACCCGAGCATCTTATAACTATTACTTTATTTCGCTCAAGTAAATAACCATTAACACGAATACAAGCGTAGTACATCCAAAATGAGAGCGCGTAAAAATCTCTGAGGCGTACGCATGTAATACACTCACCTTTATAGCTTCTAGAGAATAATTCCAACCTGCCAAAACCCCTGCAATACACCCGTAATGCAGGGCCTATGCTCAAGTTTGCCAGCTGCAACTGCGTATATTTAGCCTGTATATCGTTGGAGGAACTCTATCGAAGTGCCTGTTTCGCCGCATGCGCTTCAATACGCCGATGCCGGACCACGGGCGGTCCGGGGCAACGTCGACAGGGTCTCTCCGGCATGGGATTCAGGAGGGAGTGAACAACATGGGCAATAAACGAGTCGTGGCTGATTCTTCACGCTGCATTGGGTGCCAAACCTGTATGGCGGCGTGCATCGAGGCACACGATATTCCCGGCAACATCGCCGCACCTCGCTTGCGCGTAACGCGCACCTACGAGATTTCCGCGCCGGTGGCATGTCACCACTGCGAGGACGCTCCGTGCGCCAAGGCCTGCCCTACGGGCGCCTTGTTCTTTGATCCAAAGAACCATCGCATCGGCGTCAACGAGGACAACTGCATCGGTTGCAAGAGCTGCGTCATGGCATGCCCCTTTGGCGCCGTGAGCGTGGCGACCACGCAGGTCCCCGTCTTGATGGGCGACGTGCGCGTGGGTTCGCAGACTAAGAGCTTCGTGCTCAAGTGCGACCTGTGCGTGGACCGTCCCGGCGGTCCGGCGTGTGCCGAGGCATGTCCGACCAAGGGCCTCACCCTGGTAGACGAGGAGCGTCTGGCAGAACTGACTGCCGAGCGTGCCCGCGCCACCATCGAAAACGAGGCGTAAGCGTCGGGCGACAGGCCCAATGATTGTCAAATAAGTACCGAGTATTCGGTAGCAGAGAAAGGAAGGAGGGTGTCATGGAGAAGCATAAAGTGATTTGCCCGTACTGCGGCGCCGGTTGCCAGTTTAACCTCTTGGTCCAAAACGGCCAGGTTGTGGGTACCGAACCGCTCAACGGCATCACCAACCAGGGCGAGCTGTGCCTTAAGGGCATGAGCGGCTACGACTTCATCAACGACACCAAGATCTTGACTCCTCGCGTACTGCACCCGATGATCCGCCGCACCAAGGGCGCGGATCTTGAGCGCGTAAGCTGGGACGAGGCACTGGATTTCACCGCATCTAAGATGCAGGCCATAATTGACGAATATGGTCCTAACGCTGTCATGACCACCGGCTCTTCGCGAGGCGGCGGCAATGAGGCGAACTACGTCATGCAGAAGTTTACGCGTGCGTGCATCGGCACCCACAGCGTAGACAACTGCGCCCGTACTTGACACGGCCCTACTGTCCTCGGTCTGATGGACACGGTTGGTTCAGGTTGCATGTCATGCTCCATCCCCGGTATGGAGGACGCGGGCTGCATTTTCCTCTTCGGCTATAACCCCGCCGATTCGCACCCCATCGTCGCAAGGCGTATCGTGCGAGCCAAAGAAAAGGGTTGCAAGATCATCGTCGCCGATCCGCGCCATATCGAAACCGCGCGTATCGCCGATCTCTACCTTCCGATCAAGAACGGTTGCAACGTCGCGTTCCTCAACGCCTTTGCTAACTGTCTGGTCAACGATGGCCTCTACGACAAGGAATTCGTCGCCGAGCACACGAACGGCTTTGACGAGTGGTGGGAGACCATCAAGAACTACACTCCCGAATCCGTACAGGACATCACGGGTGTCGAGCCCGCGCTGATCCACCAAGCTGCCGAGATGTACGCCACGGCGAAGCCCTCTGCCATCATTGGCTGGGGCATGGGCGTATGCCAGCAGAAGCAGAACCTGAAGACGGTGCACACCATCGCCTCCATCGCCTGCGTTGCCGGCCAGATCGGCAAACCCAATTCCGGCCTCGCGCCCGTGCGTGGCCAGAATAACGTCCAGGGCTCCTGCGATATGGGCATGCTGCCCAACCTGTACCCTGGCTACCAGAAGGTCACCGACCCGGCAGTGCGTGCCAAGTTTGCCAAGGCTTGGGGCGTGCCCGAGGAAAAGCTCCCGCTCGAGGAAGGCTACAAGCTCACCGACCTGGGCCACCTGGTCGACGAGGGCAAGGTGCACTGCTTCTACAACTACGGCGAGGACCCGGTGCAGACCGAGCCCGATTCGGCCGGTATGCGCAAGACGCTCTCCGAGCTGGATCTGTTCATTTGCCAGGACATCTTTATGACGCAGACGACCATGCTCGCCGACGTCATCCTGCCTGCCACCTCTTGGGGCGAGCACGAGGGTGTCTTTACCGCATCCGACCGTAGCTTCCAGCACTTTGACGCGGCCGTTCCGCCCAAGGGCGAGTGCCGTCACGACTGGGAGATCTTCGCGGACCTGTCTACGCGTATGGGTTACCCCATGCACTACGACAACACCGAGCAGATCTGGAACGAGTGCATTAGCCTGTGCCCCAACTTTGTGGGCGCGACCTACGAGAAGATGGCTCCCGAGGGCGGCTACGCCCAGTGGCCGGTCAAGAGCACCGATGTGAACGACCACGGTACGCCCGACATGTTCGCTGGTGGCAAGTTCACCACCAAGGACGGCCGCGCCAACCTGATGGCGCACGACTGGGAGGCGCCCTCCGAGCTTCCCGACGATGAGTACCCGCTCATCCTGTGCACCGTCCGCGAGGTCGGCCACTACAGCTGCCGCTCGATGACCGGCAACTGCAAGACGCTGGCGTTGCTTGCCGACGAGCCCGGCTTTGTCCGCATGAATCCCGCGGACGCCCAGGCGCGCGGCATCAAGAACGGCGACATCGTCTCGATTCACAGCCGCCGCGGCCAGGTATACAGCCGCGCCGACGTGAGCGATCGCATCAATAAGGGCACGGTCTATATGACCTACCAGTGGTGGATCGGCAAGTGCAACGAGCTGACCATTCACAAGGTCGACCCGGTCTCGCATACGCCCGAGGACAAGTTCTCCGCCTGCCAGGTCGACGCTATTGCCGACCAGGTCTGGGCCGAGGGCGAGGTCGAGCGTCAGTACACCGAGCTCAAGCAGGCTCTGGTGGACGCCGCCGCTCCCCAGGACGTTGAGCCCGGCGCCGCCAAGTTCGACGACGAGACGCACGTGAATCAAATCGTGTAGTCCCGTTCTCGTTGGCTTTTTGGGCCGGGCGTCCCGTACGTTCGGGAGCCCGGCCCGTTATTTTGAAAGGAAGTGGGGATGAACCGCTTCATCGACATCAACCCGGAGAGGTGCATCGGCTGCGGAACATGCCAGTCCGCCTGTGCCGACGCCCACCGGATGCAGGGTCTTCAGGATACGCCGCGCCTGGCGCTCGTGAAGACCGGCGGTATTTCGGCCGCCCTTGCCTGCCACCATTGCGAGGGTGCCCCCTGCGCCGAGGTCTGCCCGGTGAATGCCATCGAGCACGATGGCGACCGCATCCACGTCAAGGAGCAGGAGTGCATCGGGTGCAGGCTGTGCGCCATCGCGTGCCCCTTCGGAGCCATCCATCCCGATGGCACGTCTATCGCCGGCGTCGCAGGCATGTGCGACCCGACGCCTTCGTATCCTAAGTCCCTGAGCAGCCTGCTTACGTGGGCTCCCGGCCAGTACACCTGCGCTGTCAAGTGCGACCTGTGCGCCTTCGATCCGGACGGCCCGCATTGTGTGGCGGCGTGCCCCACCAAGGCGCTGACCGTCATGGGCGGCGCGGCCGATCGCGAGCTCGACGAGGCCAAGCGCCTGCGCTCGATCGAAAACGGTCCGGCCGTCGACGTTACCGCTGTGGCCCAGGGCCTGTCCGAGAAAGCAGAAGGGAGCGTAAACAATGGATAGCATGACGCTGTTTATCGCATCGCTTGCCGTCTCGTGCATCGGTGCGCTCGCCTCGGTTCTGCTGATCAAGGCCGATAACGCCGCCAAGACCGCCGGCTGCCTGATCGGCGCCGTCGCGGCCGTGCTGTCGTTCATCGCGGGCCTCGAGGCCGTGCTTGGCGACGTTTCGTCCCTCAACACGGTCTTCTTCTTCCCGTTCGCCCGTCTCGAGCTCTTGCTCAACGGCCTTGCGGGCCTGATCGTGGTCCTCATCTCGATTCTCGCCTTTGCGGGCTTCATCTACGGTCTGTCCTACTTCGACGAGTACCCGGGCAAGGTCGGGCGCGCCGGCTTCTTTATGAACACCTTCGTCGCCTCGATGATGCTCGTCATCACCGCCGACAACGTGTTCTGGTTCCTGGTCGCCTTTGAGCTCATGTCCCTTACGAGCTACTTCCTTGTCGTTATCGAGGAGAACAAGAACTCCATTAGGGGCGGTTGGCTCTACTTCGTCATCGCGCACGTGGGCTTCGTTCTCATCATGGCGAGCTTCCTGCTCATGACCAACGGCGTGGGCGGTTCCTTCAGCTTCAGTGATTTCCGTACGCATGACTTTGGACCCGCCGTCTCCTCCGCGTGCTTCGTCCTCGCGTTCTTCGGATTTGGCGCGAAGGCCGGTATCATTCCGCTGCACTCCTGGCTGCCCCAGGCGCACCCCGAGGCGCCGTCCAACGTGTCCGCCCTCATGTCCGGCGGCATGATCAAGATCGGCATCCTGGGAATCCTCAAGGTCGGTCTCGACCTGCTCGCGGGTTCGGGCGTCCAGCTCTGGTGGGGCCTCATGGTCCTGGTCTTCGGATCCATCTCGTCGGTCCTGGGTGTCGTCTACGCCCTCCACGAGCACGACATCAAGCGCCTGCTTGCCTATCACTCCGTCGAGAACATCGGCATCATCTTGCTCGGTGTCGGCGCGTCCATGACGGCGCACGCCCTGGGCAACGACGTCATCGCGACGATCGCGCTCATGGCCGCCCTCTACCACACGCTCAACCACGCCATGTTCAAGGGCGAGCTGTTCCTCGGCGCGGGCTCCCTGCTCTATGCCACGGGTACGCGCAACATGGAGAAGATGGGCGGTCTGTTCCGCCGCATGCCGGTCACGGCCGTCTGCTTCCTCATCGGTGCCCTTGCCATCTCGGCCATCCCGCCGCTCAACGGCTTCGTTTCCGAGTGGTTCACCTACCAGTCCCTGTTCAACATCTCGACGCTCTCCGACCCGGTCGTCATGGTGTTCGCCGTCGCCTCCGCGGCCGCCCTCGCCATCACCGGTGCCCTGGCCGTCACGTGCTTCGTGAAGGCCTACGGCGTCTCGTTCGCGAGCAGCCCTCGTTCCCAGGAGGCCGCGAACGCCAAGGAGTCCCCGGCTCCGATGTTGTTCTCGCAGATGCTCCTCGCGGCCATCTGCGTGGTACTGGGAATCGGCTCCCCGGTCATCGCCCCGGTTCTGGGCGACGTCGCCCAGAGCGTGCTTGCCGGCTCCGCCGTCACAGCCACCTCGGGCGTGTCTCTCGTGAACGAGATTTCCGGTGCCGCCACCTCCACCCCCGCGATCGCCATCGCGCTCGTGGTCCTCACCGGCCTCGCGTTCGCGTTGAGGTCCTGCCTCGGCGCCAAGGCCCCCGCTAAGAAGACCGACCCTTGGGCGTGCGGCTACGAGCCCAACGAGCACATGCCCGTCGTCGCCACGAGCTTCGCGTCCGACGTCGAACTCTTCATGGGCCCGCTCTACACCCTGCGCGAGGTATGCACCAAGATCTGCTGGTCCATCGCGCACGTGTTCCAGAAGCTCACCGGTGTCGCCCAGGGCGTCGAGCCCCTGCCCGACCGTTTCCTGGTCGATGCACCGAGCGAGGGTGCCGACAAGCTGGCCGGCCTCGCCTCCAAGATCGAGGGCGGCAACTACTCCGTATACATCTGCTACATCGTCGCGGCGCTCGTGGTCTTCCTCGTGCTCGCCGTGGTCATGGTCTAGAGAGGGGAGAGGATATTATGAACATCGTTCTTGCGATGGCGCAGGGCCTCGTGGTCATGCTGGTCACGCCCTTCTTCTCCGGCCTCGCCCGTGTGATTCGCGCGAAGATGCACAATCGCCGCGGTCCGTCCATCCTTCAGGATTACCGGGACCTCGCGAAGCTCATGGCGCGTCCCGAGTCCGTGAGTTCCGACTCGAGCTTCGTGCTGCGCATCATGCCGCCGCTGTTCCTCGCGGTGTCGTTTATGCTCGCCATGGGCCTGCCCATGTTCACGCTCGAGAGCCCCATGCCCGTCTTTGGTGACGCCATCACCATCATGTACGCGCTCGCGCTGTCCCGCTTCTTCTTCGCGCTGTCCGGCGTGGATTCCTCCAACGCCTACGCGGGCTTCGGCGGTATCCGCGAGCTCCTCATGAGCGTGCTCATCGAGCCGTCCATGCTCATCGCGCTGTTCACCGTCGCCATCGTGTGCGGCTCCACGGACATTGCGACCATGGGTCAGCACATCGTTACGGGCAACGTCTCGAGCGTCGTCGCCGTTATCCTCGCCGGCGTCGCCTTCGCGGCCGCCTGTTACATGGAGCTCGGCAAGCTTCCGTTCGATCAGGCCGAAGCCGAGCAGGAGCTCCAGGAGGGCCCGCTCGCCGAGCTCTCCGGCCCGTCCCTGGCCATGATGAAGCTCGCCATGGGCATGAAGCAGGTCGTGGTCGTCGCTTGGTTCACCTCCATCTTCATCCCCTGGGGAGAGCCCGCGACCATCGGCGTCACCGCTCTCGTGGGCGCCGTCGTCTTCCTCGTCAAGTGCCTGGTCGATTTCGTCGTCTGCGGCGTGCTCGAGAACTCCGTTTCCCGTTCGCGCTTCAAGGTGCTCGGTAACCAGACCTGGGCCGTCGTCGGCATCGCGGTCCTCGCGTTCGTCTTCGTCGTCGTAGGCGTGTAGGGAGAAGGGAGAAACTATGTCAATCGAATCGAGCTTGTCCCTCTTTGCCATGGTGGCGATCGCCGTCCCCATGCTGGGCTCCCTGCTCATCGTCATGCTGCCGCGTCCCTACGCTAAATGGATCTGCGCCTTTGCCGGCGGCATCGCCACGGTCGCTTCCGTTGGCTTGGCCGCGACGTTTGCCGGAAACGGCATGAACGCGGTCGATGTAACCTGGGCGAGTATGGGCCAGACCTTGGTCATGGGCTTCATATTCGACCGGATGAGCACGCTGCTCGCACCCGCGTTCGTCGCTATCGGCCTGCTCGTCGTCATCTATTCGTTCCCGTACATGAGCGATAAGAATAAGGAGCATCCCGACGCGCCCCGTCGTCGCTTCTACGTGTACTTCTCCACGTTCATCGGCGCCATGGCCGGTCTCGCCTACAGCTCCACCATCGTCGGCCAGCTCGTTTTCTTCGAGATCACCGGTGTGTGCTCCTGGGGCCTCATCAGCTACTACATGACTCCCACGGCCAAGAAGGCCGGTATGAAGGCGCTCATCATCACCCATATCGGCGCTCTGGGACTCTACATCGGCGCGGCCTTCCTGTTCGCCGGAACCGGCACGTTCGCGCTGAGCGCGATCTCCCAGCTCGATTCCGGTATGAAGACCGTCGTGCTGCTGCTCATCCTGTTCGCTGCTTGGGCCAAGTCCGCCCAGTTCCCGCTCTACATGTGGCTGCCCTCCGCAATGGAGGCCCCCACGCCCGTTTCCGCCTACCTTCATGGCGCGTCCATGGTTAAGGTCGGCGTGTGCGTGTTCGCCCGCGCTCTTGCGAGCGCCGGCGATATCCCCGAGATCGTCGGTTGGGTCGCCATCATCGACGCCGTCGTGACCATGCTCTTCGGCTTCCTCATGTACCTGCCCCAGAAGGATATGAAGCGCCTGCTCGCCTTCTCGACGATCGCGCAGCTCGCCTACGTGTTCTTTGGCCTGGGCCTCTCCGTGTTCGGAAGCCAGATGGCGTTTAACGGCGCCGTCGAGCACATCTTCAACCACGCGTTCACCAAGACCCTGTTCTTCCTCATCGCTGGCTCTCTCAGCTTCACGCTGGGAACCCGTATGCTGCCCAAGATCCAGGGCCTCATGAAGAAGTACCCGGTCACGGGCGTGGGCTTTGCGGTCGCCGCGACCGCTATCGCCGGCGTGCCCCCCATGAGCACGTTCTTCTCCAAGTTCCAGATTATTTCCGGTGGCTTCGCGGTTGGTGCTTCCAACACGGTCATCTTCGTCCTCGTGTGCGTCATGGTCGTCGAGACCGTCGCCACCTTCGCATGGTTCCTGCGTTGGATGGGTAAGGTCCTGCCCGGTGAGCCGAGCGAGACCGTGGCCGCCGGCCAGCCCCTTCCGCGCGCCATGGCGTTCGTGTTCGTCGTCCTCATGATCATGGTCGTCGTCGCCGGTCCTCTGTCCTCTAGTTGGATGGGTTAGGAGGTAGGACATGGGTTATTCGTTAGTCAATATCCTGGGCGGTCTTCTGATCGTGACCTCCACCATGGTGGTCGTCTCGAAGACCATCCCGTCCGCCATCAAGTGGTACGCGATCCAGTCGGTTGTCCTGGTGGGCGTGTTGCTCACCCTGGGCCTCACCACCGGTGCCACCGAGCTTCTCATGTGGGCCGCGTCGGCCTTCGTCACCAAGGTGATCCTCGTTCCGTTCATTCTCAACCGTGCCTACAAGAAGATGGGTTCGCCTGCCGATAGCACGCTGACCTCCTCCATCAAGCCGGCCTGGACCATCATCCTCACCGGTCTGGAGGTGGCCGTCTGCTTCGCGGTGGTCACGCGCCTGAGCCTGCCCACCGCCGAGGTGGCCACTCCGGCCCTCGCCATCAGCTTCGCGCACTTCTTCGTCGGCCTCACGTGCATCATCTCCCAGCGCAACATCCTCAAGCAGATCTTCGGGTACTGCCTTATGGAGAACGGTAGCCACGTGACGCTCGCTCTGCTCGCGCCCACGGCCCCCGAGATCATCGAGATCGGCATCGCCACCGACGCCATCTTCGCCGTCATCATCATGTCCGCCGTCGTCGTGAGGATTTGGAACGACACCAAGTCGCTCGACTCCCACGACCTGACCGAATTGAAGGGGTAGGCCATGGATGTTTCAATGCTGACGGTCGCCCTGCTCGCTTGTCCTCTCGTGTTCTCCCTGATTATGGCTGCGCTCCCCAAGACGACGTCCTACAACGTCTTCGCGGGGCTCAACACCATCTCCGTCGCGGCGACCCTTGTCCTTTCGGTCGTCACCGCGGGAACCATGCTCTCGAGCGGGCAGAATATCGACGCTTTGGGCCTGTGGCTCCATCTCGATTCGCTCTCGTCGATCTTCGTCCTTCTGGTAGGCATCATCGGGTTCATCACCGGCGTGTACTCCATCTCCTATATCAAGATCGATATCGAGGAGAAGACCATGCCGGCCGAGCGCACCAAGCAGTACTACGCGCTGTTCAGCCTGTTCGTCTTCACGATGCTGCTCGCCTGCCTGTCCAACAACATCATCCTCACCTGGGCGGCGGTCGAGGCCACTACGCTGTCGACCGTGTTCCTCGTGGGCATCTACAAGAACAAGCAGGCGCTCGAGGCGTCTTGGAAGTACGCGATGGTCTGCACCGCCGGTGTGGCCTTCGGCCTGTTCGGCACGCTGCTCATCTACGCGAACGCCGCCGATATCATGCCCAACGCGCATGAGGCCGCCTTCCTCACCTCCATCATGCCCTATGCCGACCAGTTCGACCCGATGCTCGTGCGCCTCGCGTTCGCGTTCATCGTCATCGGCTTCGGCACCAAGGCGGGCCTGTTCCCCATGCACACCTGGCTGCCCGACGCGCACTCCCAGGCTCCGAGCCCGGTCTCCGCGCTGCTCTCGGGCGTGCTGCTCAAGTGCGCCATGCTGGTGATCATCCGCTTCTACTCCCTGTCCATCATCACGGTGGGCGACACCTATCCGCGAACGCTCCTGCTCATCCTGGGCACGCTGTCCATCCTGGTGGCTGCCCTGTGCATCTTCAAGCAGGACGATATCAAGCGCCGCTTCGCGTACTCCTCCGTCGACAACGTCGGCGTGGTCGCGCTGTGCCTGGGTATCGGTGGCCCGCTCGGTATCGCCGCCTGCCTGCTGCACTGCATCTTCCACGGCTTCACGAAGGCGCTCGCCTTCTGCATGGCCGGTAACATCCAGCACATCTACCACACCCGCGACCTGAACAAGATCAAGGGCGTCGTCGAGATCGCTCCCGTCACGGCAGCGCTCACCATCATCGCCCTGCTCGCGCTCGCCGCCTTCCCGCCGTTCGCCCTGTTCATCTCCGAGTTCCTCACCTTCGTGGCCGGCGTTCAGTCCGGTCCCATCTGGGTGGTCGTGCTCGTGGCCATCGGCCTCACCGGCGTGTACTTCGCCCTTACCGGCATCGCGCTCAAGTCCATCTTCGGCAAGGCGCCCGAGGGCATGAAGCGCCACGAGGTGCCCGCCCTCATGATCATCCCCGAGATCGCCCTCGCGATCGTGGTCATGTGGTTCGGTATCGCCACCCCGGTCGCCATCACGAGCGGCGTCGAGGATGCAACGTCCGTCGTTTTGAACCAGAGCGTCGAAGAGCTCCACGAGGCCCCTCTCTACCGCATGGTGTTCAGTTCCCAGACCAAGACAAGTGAGGTGAATTAGCACCATGGCAGAACCTGAAAAGAAGGACTACGCTCGTCGCTGCGAAAGCCACGTCGAGGCCCTGCGTGCTGCAGTGCCGGGCGCTATCGAGAAGGTCGAATGGCAGTGCGAGGACCAGCTGACGATCACCGTCAAGCTGGACCGTCTGCCCGAGGCCGTCCACTACCTGTACTACGAGCGCTACGGCTGGATTCCCGTGATCATCGGCAACGATGAGCGCAG
>URNU01000012.1 GCA_900549275.1 uncultured Collinsella sp.
TGCATCATCTCCTCGGGCGAATCGATGTAAGTGATAGAGGTGTCCGTGTAGCAGTTGGGATACTTGAGCAGCATCGCCACGGTCTCGCGCACCCAGGGCCAGCCAAAGTGGGTCAAACTAAAGCGCACATTTGGATGCGTTGCGATTGTGTGCTCAAATGCAAGCGGGTTACTGCGCGAGAGCTCTGCGCCAGGCTCCCAAGACATACCGGCATGGAAAACCACCGGCTTGTTATAGCGCTCGCACAGCTCGTAAAGCGGCTCGGCCACAGCATCATCGGGGGCAAAACCCTGCTTTGCCGGATGCAGGCAAAGCCCCTTTGCCCCCAACTCGGTAAAGGCGCGCTCCAATTCGCCTGCGGCACCGCTCACCTGCGGATCTACGCTCGCAAATCCCCACAGACGATCGGGATGCGCGGCAACCAGCATGGCAATCTGGTCATTGGTGCCAAAGTGCCCTCCGCATGCCGTGGTTACATCGAGCGGCATGAGCACGCTCTTCTGCACGTCGCAGACGTCCATCTCGACTTGAAGCTCATCCCAATCCATGGGGCCCATATGCCCCATGCCAAATTCTCGTGACCAAAAACCGAATCCATCAGGCTCATCACCCGGCGTGCAGATCTCGCCGTAGAGCATGGGCTGGACCAACATGTCGATAACCATTTCGTACTCCTTTCCAGGCATTTGACCCTAGTACGGCTCAAACGAACCAATCACTCGGGACGACAGCTCAGCGCCCGCCTTCATACACGCCGGAATATCAAGGCCATCGATCACGCCCTTGGTAAACCCGGCAATATACGAATCGCCGGCACCCACGGTATTAACGACCTTCTCCGCCGGTACGATCCCGCACTCATAGAAGCGCTCACCGTCATAGGCAATGCTTCCCTTCTCGCCAAGCGTGGCAACCGCAACGCGCGGTCCCAATTCCTGCACGTGGCGTACCCAGTCCCGCAGCTCCGGAGTGTCCTCTTCAAACGACATGAACGCATAGTCTACGTAAGGAAAATGAGCCTCGCATGCATATTCGGGATCCTGGCTGAACACAGAGAAGTCCATAACTACCGTCTTGCCCGCATCATGCCATTCGGGCAGGAGGTCCAAACAATTGCCAAACAGGTCGGTGTGAATGATGTCGTGCTCTAGGATAAACGCCCGGTCGTCTTCATTCGGTCGATATGTCTCCATTACGCCATCGATTGCCTCGAGATGCACGCGATCGACGCCGTCTTTCAATGCCATGAGCATCACCGAGGTGTCGCCATCCTCCACCCGCAGATGTGAGATATCGAACCCCTCAGCGGCCAGCGCCTCTCTCATCTTGTCTCCGTACTCGTCCTTGCCGACAACCGACACGGCGGATACCGAAACGCCCATTCGTGCAAGATGGATACCCCAGTCAATGCCGTTACCAGTCGGATAGAACACGCCGATGTTTTGATAGACGTCCGCGCAGCAAAAACCAGCCGCACACGCTTTAATACCCATGGTCTTCTCCAATGTTCAAAAGGGGACCCACCACATGGCGAGCCCCCTTTTCGCGTTTCGCTTATTGTTTTGCATCGGCCGTCCAGAGTCTCATAGCCAGACCGCCGCACGCTTTCTTAAGCTATTCGACGATTGGTGCTCCGTGGCCCCAAGAACCTTCCATGCCGCACACGGTCGAGGCAAACCCGGCAGCAAAGTCGAGCGCGCGCTCGATGGCCTCGGCGCCATCCTCACCGCGCTTGGCGGAATCGAGATAGCACATCAAAAACGAGGTGAGGAACGAGTCGCCCGCCCCCATGGTGTCCTTCATGTCCGTTACCGGTTTAGCCAGTTGGCGGTAATAACGCTCGCCGTCGTAAGCAATGCAGCCCTCGGCGCCCGCCGTAGCCGACACAAAACGCGGACCCAGGCCCTTCACCCATGCCAGACGCTCGCGAATCTCGTCCTCACTCGCAGCATCCGCCGCACTAAAGAAAGCAAAATCGACGTAGGGCGCAATCTGCTCGTAGTACTCGTCGGTGGAGTCGTCCGAAAAGTCAAAAGAGACCGTGACGCCCGCAGCCTTCAACTTGGGCAGCTCGCGCTCGGTAAAGCAATAGTTGCCCGAATGAACCACATCGAACTGCTTCATGTACGAAAGGTCAAAGCGATCGAGGACATAGCGCGCATCGCCACGGATACCGCCCTCGTTGGAGCCGAGGAAGACACGGTCACCGTCAACGACGGTCACGCGAGCCGCTCCGTTCTCGCCAATCATCTGCTCGCACTTGTCAAGCTCGATACCCTCATCCTCGAGGCTTGCAATGACATGCTCGGCAGCGGCGTCATTGCCAAAAATGCCCATGTATGCAGAGCGTGCGGCACCGCATTTCTTGGCATAAACGGCGAAGTTCACCGCATTGCCGCCGGGATACATGGTGTGGATATGCTCGTAGCGATCGACGACGTTGTCGCCAAATCCGAGCGCGTTAACGTTAAATGCCATGGCCTTTGTCCCTTCTAGTACTCGACAACACCCATATAGCGACGGAAATCGGGATCGTGATCAAACACCTTGCCGCGTGCAGCACGCAGCTCGCAGTTCATGGCGTAGAACAGCACCGGGTCCAGATAGGCACGGACGCTCGCCGGCACGGCTTCCATACCGTACTCCTTGGCATCGAGCACCATCAGCGTATCGGTATGCGTCTTAAGGAACGCCAGGGCGCGCTCGTCCATAGCACGGCACTCGCTGGAGCCCATCTGCAGGAAGTAAAAAACGCCATCCTGAGTAGCCTCGAAGGGGCCATGGAAGTACTCGGCAGAGTGGATGTAGCTGCAGTGCTGCCACTGCATCTCCATAAGAGAGCAGATAGCGAAACCGTAGGTCTGGCTAAAGTTGGGACCGCTGCCCAGAATATAGAAGAACTCGTGCTCCTGGCAAAGCTTGGCAAAGCGATCGCCCAGCTCGGCATTTACCTTCTCGCGTGCCGGGGGAAGAATCTTATCCATCTCGGCGATACCGGCATACATATCGGCAAGATCGGCGTAGCCCTCCTGCTGATCGAGCAGCTCTGCCGCAAGCGACAGCGAAATGCCAGCGGGGACCTCGGCCTGCGGCACACCCTCGCCCCATGGGTAGACCCACGTGGTCCACTTGCCGGAGTCGATCTTGGATCCAGCGTTGTCGGTCTGGGCGATCACCGTAGCGCCGGCGGCAAGGGCAATCTCGCAGCCCTCGACGACCTCCGGGGTATTGCCACTGTGGCTGCAAGCGATGACCAGGGACTTCTCGCCCAGACGACGCGGACGCATAATGTCGAATTCACGTGCAGTATAGATATACGAAGTGAAGGTGGTTGCCTCGCGCTGCAGAAGCTCATGAGCCGGGATCAAATCGATCATGGAGCCACCGCAAGCAATCCAGTAGACGCTGTCGAACTTGCCCTTCTCGGCAATTGCCTCTTTGATCAGATCGTGTGCGTTCATATCCAGTTCCTTTCTTGTTTGGCCCGCAATCAATGACGTTGGTTGCGTGGCCGATGGTTGTTTTAGTCAATCAGATATTTCTCGAATGCGGCCATGTTCTTGGCATCTGCCGCCGCCGGGTCATCGTAGTAACGACCGTCCGTGATTTCCTGGCCCAACATGCCGTCGAAACCATGGGCGTTGAGTGTGGCGACGAAGGCGTCCATATCGTGCTTGCCATCGCCCCACACCAGATGGCCATACGGGTCACCGTCGATAAAGTGCATCTCGTGAATTGCCCCATCACCAAAGGCGGCAAACCAGTCCTCGAGCGTCTCGCCTGCAACGCCCATCGCGGTTGTATCAACCATGGGCTGTAAGTACGGGCTCGCGACCTCGTCAATCATGCGCTTCGCATCGGAAACCGTCGTCACAAGGTTGCTCTCCTCGGGACGCAGGCTTTCCATCGTAAGCACCAGACCGTGCTCGCCGGCATACTCCGCCAGAATGGACAAGTGCTCGCGGCTGCGCTTCCAGGCTTCCTCGCGGTCCTCGTCCCAGTCGCCCCAGCCCGAGTTGACGGACATACGGTCGCACCCAAGTACCTCGGCAAGCTCAATGCCGTGCTTAAAGTACGCCAGGCTGCGCTGTTCATGCAGCGGTTTGCGCGCGCAGTACTGCCAAGGATAGACAACATTCTCGGGGCACAGAGTACGATACCTAAGCCCACGGTCTGCAGCCTTTTTCGCCAGGACCTCAGCCTCAAAGTAGCCCGTGTGGTCGAGCGTCACATGCGGCTCCGCACACCACAGCTCAATGGACTCAAAGCCCAAGCGCTGCTGCACATCAAGGAAGTAATCGAGCGACCACATGATGTAGTGGATATTCATGCCCGCAATCTGCTCGCGGCGCAGCGTCGGTTTGGATTCAGGCATCTTATGCCTCCTTATTTCGATCGAACACGATTTGTCCGTCCGACATCGTCATGTCAACCGCAAGATCACGTGCGTCGCGATAATCGAGGTCGAACACATCTCGATCGAGCACGCAGATATCGGCAAGCTTGCCAACCTCAAGCGTACCCAGCTCGTCTTCGCGCATCAGGTCGTACGCGCCACCGGCAGTCCAAGCGCACAAGAGCTCGACAAGCGTCAGCGTGTTGACCTCATTCACGGGCAGTCCGTCGGCGAAGAATCCGCCGCACGCGCTGTAGATTGACTCGCCCAGGCTCGGAATCAGCAGTGGCAAATCCGTTCCACAGCACACTGTGCATCCGGAATCTTCCATGCCGCGGCGATTCCAGCTGTGCAAAAGTCGCGTCTCGCCAATTTGTCGACGCATCATCGACAGGCAATCCTCGCGCCGGTCCAGCGTCAGAATCTGCGGATAGACCTCGCAAATTCCACCTAACTTGCCAAACTCGACAAGATCGGTCGGGTCAGAGTTCTCGAGATCGGTAATCGCATGGCGGCGAAGCATCCGTCCATGCTCGCCTCGAGGCAGCGAGGCATAGAGCGCCACGGTGCGGCGAACGGCGCCATCGCCCTGGCAATGCAAGGAGTATCGGAAGCCCTCAGCATCAATTGCACGCAGCTCGTTCTCAATCAGATCCCACTCTGGCTCCTCGACGACCGTCTTGCCGGCAGCGCCCGCATCGGCCGTGTCCTCATAGGGGTCAATCATCTCGGCAAGCCCCGCCCATACGCCGCGATCGGTCATACGGTTGAAGCCAGAAAAACGAACGAACGGTCCCCGGAAGCGCTCTCGCGCCTCGCGGGCATATGCCAGATTTGCACCGGCGCCCACCGGCTGCGACATCATAGAGACGCGAACCGTCAGCTCGCCAGATTCCTCACGGCGAGCCATTTCGTCGGCAAAGCCGTAGTAGTCATCAAACGCCATTTCCTTGATGGCGGTAACGCCGCGCTCGTTAAGCATGCTCATGTAGTCCGAATACCCGGCACGCACCTCGGGCAGCGCAAGGAAATCGCTCATCATGCGCCAGATCTTCTCGGCATAGCACGCCTGGGGTGTAAAGCCATATCGCGCACTGGCGGCAGCATTGAGAACGCAGGTCTCCGCGCCCGGCGTAAAGCAGACGACAGGGATATCGCCAAAACACTCGTCAAACACAGCTGCTGTATTTGCGTTCTCGGCATCCGATGCCAACGTTTCGGGTAGGTTGTGGCCAAAAGCCGCCGCGCAATCCGGATGACCTTCTTTCCATGCACGCAAGAGCGACACGGCCTCTTTGGCATCAGCAATGCCGGACAGATCAGACCCCAACGTCCGCAGCGCCCAACCTGTATAGAAGGTATGCACATCGATCAGGCCAGGCATGACAGTGCGGTCGCCCAGGTCAACTACCTCGTCCGCCTGGGTCAAATACGAAGCTACCTCACACTTGGTGCCAACAGCCTCAATTCGATTGCCACGGACCGCTACGAAACCTTCAAACGGCAGGTCCCCCGTACCGGTAAAGACGCTCTTAGACGTCAGGACCGTCAAACGATCGGACATCACAACCACCTACGCCGGAAGCATGCCGGAAATGGCAGTAATGACCAAGCCAAACACGACCATGAAGATGAAGAACTTCCAAATGGTCTTCCACCATTGGCCAAACGAAATCTTAGCCACGGCAAGGCCGGCGACCGTCATGCCCGCCACGGGGCTGATGGTGTTGATGGTCTGGTTGGCAAACTGGAGCGCGGTGACGGCCGCCTCGGGATTGAGGCCCATGAGCTCGGTCAGGGGGCCCATAACGGGCATGGTGAGCGCCGCCAGGCCAGAACTCGAGGGAACCAGCAAAGAGAGCAGACCAAGGACGACATACATAAACGTGGTGTAGACGGCGGCGGGTGCACCGGCGAGCGCGGTAGCGAGCGCCTGGAGGATGGTGTCGATGATCATGCCGCCCTCGGCGATGACCAGAATACCGCGAGCGATACCGATAACGACGGCAGCGTACGCAAAGTCGGCGAGACCCTTAACGAACTCCTCTGCGATCGTCTGCTGGTCAAGTCCGCCCAGGATACCGGCAAGCAAGCCCATGCCAAGGAACACGGCGGAAATCTGATTCATGTACCAGCCCTGGGTAACAAGACCCCAGACGATAATGCCCATACCGCAAGCAAAATCGATAAGCACGAGCTTCTGACGGATAGTGAACTCTTCCTCGATGGAGGCATCGGTCACGGAAAATTCAATACGCTTGAGCTTATCGTCCTCGTACACAATGGACGACTCGGGGTTTTTCTTGACGCGCATGGCGTAGCGCATGGCCCATGCGATACCGACGGCAGTGAAGATGACCCAAGAAACGGCGCGCAGCCACAGTTGCGGATTACCCTCGATGCCAATGATGCCTTGGGCGATCAAAACATTAAACGGGTCGATGGTCGAAGCACAATATCCCAGGTTAGGACCAAGGAAGCAGATGATGAATGCCGTCATCGAGTCATAACCGATACCCATCATGATGGGAATGAAGATGGCATAGAACGGCAGGGCTTCCTCAGACATACCAAACGTAGTGCCGCAAATGGACAGCAATGTCATCGTGATGGGAATGATGAGGATGTCCTTGTTCTTGAGCTTTTTAATCACACGGCTCATGCCGGCATTCAAAGCGTTGGTCTTGGTGATGATCGCGAACGATCCGCCAATCAATAAGACGAACGCAACGACGTCGGCAGCCTCTTGGATACCCTTGGTGGGCGCTTGCAGAACCGCGAAGATATCCTGGCCCAGATTGATGGTCTCGCCGGTCTCGGAATCGGTGTAGTTCTTATCGACCTGTTCATAGGTTCCAGCTACGGCGACTTCACGCTCGCCCGCCGCTGTCGAAATCGTCTTGCGCTGATACTGACCAGAGGGAACGATCCAAGTCAGAACCGCAAAGACAACGATCAGCAAGAACATGATCGTATAGACATGCGGTAATTTGAACTTAAAACGTCTGTTTGTCTTCTTCGCCTTCGTATCTGACATAGATACCTCCAAAGAACTCGAGACTGCATCGCATCTCGCTTCAACGTTTGCGCAATGCAAACGTTCTATGACGTCCCATAGATTACCAGCAGCTTTTCTCGTCATCAAGATAATTTCAAACTGATTGCCGCAACGCGGTTGAACGGTCGCGTTTGCGCCGTGAACGGTATGGAAACGCCCGGTGAGATGATCCACCGGGCGTTTCCATTCGCAATGTCCTAGATGTCAAAAACATAGCGAGACCCAACGATCCGCTGACGACCGATGATAAACGGCCGCCGCTGCTCATCGAAAAAGAAGGCTTCCATATAAAACAAGGGTTCGCCAACGGGAACTGCCAACAGTCGAGCGACCTCGGGCGACGCGCACGCGATCTCGAGCGTGCACGGGTCGGTAAACGCGGGCGTACGGCCCGTCCGGTTGCGCACGAACTCAAAAATGGATTGGTTAGATAGAGGTGCCGTTGATAGATAGGCGTTGTCCTCGTAAACATATATGTTGTTCTCGAGCATGACAGGGACGCCATCGGCAGTGCGCACGCGCTCAACGCAAATCAAGTCAGTTCCAACGGGAACACCAAAGAACTGCGCTTCGGTGGAATCCGCCGGCAGTATCTTTCTCGAAATGACACACGCCCCCGGTTCCATTCCGTTAACGCGGCATGCGTCCGAAAAACTCTGAACGTCATCCTTCTGGCGAATCTTGCGCTTGAGCTTGGGGGCATTGACAAACGTGCCTTTCCCCTGTCGCTTCGTTAGATAGCCCTGCTGGACGAGCTCCTCAATAGCGCGTCGCACGGTAACGCGGCCAACTTTATAGCTCTCAGCCAATTCGAATTCGTTGGGTATCCGCGCGCCTGCCTTGTAGGCGCCGGAGTTGATTTCGTTTTTAATGATATCAATGACCTGTTGGTACAGCGGTATCGCTGCTTTACCGTCAGTTGGCCCTTCAGTCGGTGGCATATACCCTCTCCCAGCACAATTAATTCTAAAACGGGCTTAAGGGTATTCAACAAGCCCTTAAGCCCGCATTGGCTTAAAGTATGCTAGGTGTCGCACCAAAATGTTGGCTATTTACTCATCAGACCCGAAAAACGCGCAACTACCGCGATCCTAAGAAAGCATGAGCAGCTCCGGCAGCTGGTCGATAATCTTGTCCGCGGCATCCTGGCTAAAGCCAAAGCGTTCCTCGCGCTTGGCAATGACTGTCAGGCCGGCTCGCTTGCCAGCAGTGATGCCAGGCACCGAATCCTCAACGCAGCAGCAGCGATTCGCGGGCAGCCCCAGCAGGTCCAGCGCATGCAGGTAGATGTCGGGCTCGGGCTTGCTCTCCTTAAACTGCTCGCCGCTCACCACATACTCAAAGGCATCCGACAGCCCGCACGCATTGAGCACCTCCTCGATGCTATCCATGGGAGACGAGCTGGCAAGCGCTACGCGAACGCCGCGGCGCGGCAGCTCTCGAATCGTATCCACGGCGCCTGGGTTAATCAAAGCCTGATAGTCGCGCGGACGCTTATGAGCCCATTCGTCCCAACGGGCCAACGCTTCCTCGCCAGTGAAGTGTCCCTTACCGGCGCGCTCAAACCAATCGACCAGCATATGCAGGAAGAACTGATGCGAGGTACCGACCTGCCCATTCAACTCCTCTTGAGTCAGATTAAGCCCAAGCTCCTTGGCAAACGCGGCAGTCTCGCCCAGGTAGTAATACTCGGTATCGACAATGACACCGTCCATGTCAAAGATAACGGCGTCGAACGGAAATGCGGACACGGCACCCTCCCTAACAAAAGGACGCCCGCGAGCAGGCGCCCGAACCATGCATTAATCGGCGATTCTAACCCAGCAGCTTATCCAGCGCCACCGCAATACCATCTTCGTTGTTATTGGCGGTCACCATCTGGGCCACAGCCTTAACCTCATCGACGGCGTTTCCCATGGCAACACCGGTGCCGGCCCACTCAATCATAGACTTGTCGTTCTGGCCGTCGCCAAACGATACGACCTCGCTGGCATCGATGCCGAGCTTGGGCAGGGCACCCTCGAGCGCGCGGGCCTTGTCGATACCGGGCGCTGTGTACTCAAAGTACCAGTCGGCCGTAAACATGCCCGAAAGCGTCTGGGTAAAGGGCGCATACATCTCCTCGTAATGCGCCTGCAGGTAGGCCGGATCGCCCGCCGTCAGCAGCTTGTCCACGGGATAAGCATCAGCAACCTCATGCAGGCTCTCCACCTCGCGGATCTTAAGATCGCACGCATCGCGCTCATACTTGACGATATTCTTCTGCGAGCCGTCAGGCAGCGTGATCATGCAATGGTACGAGTCCTCGACGTGCAAATCACGACCAAGCGAAATCATAGGAATCACGTCAAAATTACGCAGGTGATCAATCAGGCGATGCAATTCGTCGGCAGGCATAGCCTGATCGAACAGCACCTCGTCGGTCTGAGCGTCGACCACATGCGCGCCGTTAAAGGCAACTAGCAGACCGTCATGGTTTTGAAGATCGAGCTCCTGCGCCAAGGCGTGCAGCCCCCATGCGGGACGGCCCGAAGCCAAAATGAGCTTAATGCCCGACTCCTGCGCCGCAAGCAGCTTCTCGCGCGTACGCGGGCTAATCACTTTCTGGTCGTTGGTGAGCGTACCGTCGATATCCATCGCGATCGCTTTAATTGCCATATGTGCCTCCTTGCATCGTTTTTATCGCGCACTATCTTATCCGAGCCGGGGCACGTTCGCACAGCGCGCGCATGACGGTTGCAAAACCACCCCATTTGAAACAAACGCAAAAAAGTACTTGCAAAGATGCGTTCCGACATATAAGTTGATAAAAGACCGCCGTTGCGGTTTTAAGTAGATCGAGCATATGTAGTTTGAGTTTTAGCGTGTAAGAGAAAGAAGATCGGCAAAGTACAGCCCCAAACGCAATGACAACTTAATGAGGTAACTGCCACATGTGAGGCACCCAGGGCATTGCTGTCTCGATTTTGAGCACGATGCCTTCCGCCTTGCATGGGCCGTTCCATCCCGCCCCTGCAGCAACTGCCTCACGGGCTCATTGAAAACCGCATAGCACCCCAACGTCAGCACATCACCCACGGCAAGCACATCACTCACGACAACCAACACATCAACAAACAGCACGAACATCAACCGATTGGAGAAGCTATGGCAAACCACCACGCTGAAGACGGCGATAAGAAAAGCATTCTGGATGCCCGCATTGAGCGAGCATATGCAAACGAATATGATGCCGCCTTTGCCGCCGCGACCATCAAGAACTACGCGTCGCTACCGCTCGCGACGATCTTGGCCGACCACCCTCAACTGCTGAAGCGCTGCACAAAGATCATGGGCGACCCCGACATTCGCAAGCTGACAGACCCCTATGCCCCAAAACGCGACAACGATTCGTACGTTCTTACCGTAGGCTGCCTAGCCCATATGCTTACGGCGCTCGACACGAAACTCAAGCTCGAATGGGAACCCGACGAGCGTCATGAACTCGAAAGCAAGCGGAACACCCTGCGCACCGCACTGTTCCTTCCGTTGGACGGCCTCAAGCGCTGCAACGTCGAGCTCAATACACAGGCGCGGCAAAAGCCCGGGACCACGGGGCAGAAAACTCCAAGACCCCATGCGGCCATCGTCGACCGCAACCGATATAACCGCATGACTGCGCACTTTTCTGCCGAGGGAGCAGCCATAAGGACGCTGATCGATCTGCTGTGCCTCCTGAGCATCAACGAGCTATTTGAGGGCTATCTCGCCCTTGTTCCCGCGACGGCACCCAAGTCGGTAGCAAAGATCATCGAGACCTGCAGACGCCAGTTTGAGCGCCATCGCAATGGCAGCGAGATGAACGCCAGCATCGCGCAGTACTACGCGGCTCATTACAAAAATGACGGATGTGCCCCTGTCGAGCATCAGCTGCGGCTCGCCTACACCACGCCCGTCGCAACGCTCCATCGCTTTGGAGCCCTTGGCGCTTGCGAGCCGCACGAACAGGCAGCCTGCCCCACAACCGAGCTCGATCTCAGGCTCGGACGAACCCTGTAGCCCGCCAGCCCCTCCGCGGGCAACAATCCTATTCCACAACACAACCAACAGAAAGGAGTCCTCATGGACACCAATCATTCCCCCATCATCAGCCCCCTCACCATGCGTGAATCCGCCCGAGGTATCACGCTCACCAGCATTTACGATGAGATGCTCGCCCGTCGCGAGCTCTCCGTCATGGGAAACATCGAAACCCCGATGGCCCACGACCTATGCCAGCAGATCCGCCTGCTCGATGCCACCGACCCCAGCCGCCCCATCACCATATTTGTCGCCAGCGCCGGCGGAAGCGTGCGATCGGGTCTTGCGATCTATGACGCCATGCGCCTCGCATCGTGCCCCATCCGCACCGTTTGTCTGGAATTCGCCGCGTCCATGGGTGCCGTGATCTTTATGGGCGGCGACGATCGCCGCATGGCGCCCCATGCAGAGCTCATGATTCACGACCCGCTGATCCCCCAAGGGGCGGGCGGCTCGGCACTTGCGCTGCAGGAAACCAGCCGGCGTCTCATGCAGACCCGCAAGACCCTCACGCAAATCCTCTCGGACCGCAGCGGCCTCACGCCCAAGCGCATCCAGTCCCTCACTGCAAAAGACACCTACCTTTCGGCCGAGCGCGCCGTCGAGCTCGGCTTTGCCCACGAAATCCTCTCGACCATCAAGGAGGTCGCCCATGTCTAACCTCGCCAGCCGCCTCGCCGCATCAGAGTCCGCATCGTCCACCATCCTCGCCAAGGATCGAACGCTTTCCTGCGACACCCGCCAAACGGGACTCAACAACAACGCACTTGTGATCGGCCCCTCGGGAGCCGGCAAGACCCGAAACGTCCTCAAGCCCAACCTGCTGCAAATGAACGCAAGCTACATCGTGCTCGACACCAAAGGCACGCTCTGTCGCGAAGTGGGACCCGTGCTGGCAGCCCACGGTTACCGCGTGCAATGTCTCAACTTCGCCGACCTCAACACCATCCCGGCCCTTGCGCCCGGCATCGAGCGCTGCGGCTACAACCCCCTGAGGCACATTCGCCGCAAGGCGGACGGCAGGCCCAACCAGCAGGACATCCTCTCGGTGGCAAAGGCCATCTGCCCCATCGAGGACAACAACCAGCCTTTTTGGGATCATGCGGCGGCAAACCTGCTGTCGTGTCTTATCGCCTACGTCACCGAACAGCTACCCGCCGACGAGCAGACGATCAGCTCGGTCATCAAGCTGATCGAGCACCTGCAGGACGGTGCCACGGGTCGATTGTTTGACGACCTGATCACGACCGACCCCCAAAGCTATGCCCTCTCGCTATGGCGGCGCTACGCCATTACGCAAAATGCCGAGCGCATGCACGCGAGCATCGTCGGCATCCTTGCCGAAAAGGTCATGTGTCTGGGATTCGACGGTGCGGCACAGCTCTATCGTGAGTGCCATCAGGTGGACTTCGCTTCCATGGGACACACCCCCTGCGCCCTGTTTGTAACCGTGAGCGATATTGACCGCAATCTCGATCCGCTGACCGGCCTCTTTATTTCGCAGGCGTTTATGGGCCTCATTCGTGAGGCCGATAGGCAGCCCGACGGCAGCCTGCCCGTGCCCGTGCGCTTTATGCTCGATGACTTCGCAAATCTGCAGATCCCCCAGATCGACAACGTGCTCTCGATTATCCGAAGCCGCAACATCTGGGCAACGCTGCTGCTGCAGTCGACCAACCAGCTCGATGCGCTCTATGGCGAGGCACGCGCACGCTCCATCATGGGCAACTGCGACACGCATCTGGTGCTGGCGTTCCAGGATCCCGAGAGTGCCCGAGTGTTTTCCGACCGCGCCGACGCGCTGCCCAGCACGCTCATGGCGACGCCGATCGATCGCTCGTGGCTCTTTGTACGCGGTCGCACTCCCGAACAGGTCGAGCGCTTTAGGCTCGAAGACCATCCGCTCTACGGGGAGCTGCCCGAGGCGCAGCGAGGCCATGCAGAGGCCGAGATCTAGGCGCAGGGTTCTCGCAGCGCGCGGCGCCCCGGCGATGTTCCACAAAGGCCGTGCGCCCCGGGACCACGGCAAAGCAAAGGAGCCCGCATCCGATAGGATACGGGCCCCTGACTATAAGGCGCGATGCGTTAACAGCAGCGACTACTTGCGATGCGCGCGGTAGAACTCGATGAGCGCCTGGGTCGAAGCGTCCTGCTCGGCCTTGGCGGCGTCGTCGTGGAAGGCCGGGGTAATCTGCTTGGCAAGCTGCTTGCCCAGCTCGACGCCCCACTGGTCGTAGGAGTCGATGCCCCAGACCGTGCCCTCGACAAACGTAATGTGCTCGTACAGGGCGATGAGCTCGCCGAGCGCGAACGGGGTCAGCGTATCGCCGAAGATCGAGGTCGTCGGGCGGTTGCCCTCAAAGCAGCGGGCCGGAACGATCTGCTCGGGCGTGCCCTCGGCACGAACCTCGTCGGCCGTCTTACCAAAGGCGAGCGCCTTGGTCTGGGCCAGGAAGTTGCCCAGGAACAGCTCGTGCACGTCCTGACCGCTGTCGGTCGCAGGGTTGGCAGTGTTGGCGAAGGCGATGAAATCGGCCGGAACCACCACGGTGCCCTGGTGCAGCAGCTGATAGAAGGCATGCTGGCCGTTGGTGCCGGGCTCGCCCCAGAAGATCTCACCGGTATCGGAGGTCACGGCGCTGCCGTCCCAGCGGACATGCTTGCCGTTGGACTCCATGGTGAGCTGCTGCAGGTAGGCCGGGAAACGATGCAGGTACTGGCAGTACGGCAGCACGGCGTGGCTCTTGGAACCAAAGAAGTTGACGTACCAGACGTTGAGCAGGCCCATCAGCGCGACGGCATTGTTCTCGAGCGGCGTGTTGCAGAAGTACTCGTCGATGGCGTGGAAGCCCTCGAGGAACTGCTGGAAGCGCTCGGGACCGAGCACGACGATCAGCGACAGGCCCACGGCGGAGTCGACGGAGTAGCGGCCGCCGACCCAATTCCAGAAACCAAAAGCGTTAGCGGGGTCGATGCCGAAGGCCTCGACCTTCTCGAGTGCGGTGGAAACAGCGACGAAGTGCTTGGCCACGGCCTCGGCGTTCTGCTCATCGGAGCCGTCGATGGCGCCCTGAGCCTTGAGCTGCTCGAGCATCCAGGTCTTGGCCTCGCGAGCGTTAGTGAGGGTCTCGAGCGTGGTGAAAGTCTTGGAGACGATGATCACGAGCGTGGTCTCGGGATCCAAACCCTTGAGCTTCTCGGCCTGGTCGTTGGGGTCGATGTTGGAGATATAGCGGCAGTCGATACCGGCGTCGGCATAGGGACGCAG
>URNU01000013.1 GCA_900549275.1 uncultured Collinsella sp.
CGATGACGTGGGGCAGCCTCAGGGCAACGCTCCAAGTGCAGACAGTAGGAGACAAATGGATATGTTTGAGGACGAGCACCAGCGCGCCTCGTGGCGTCGTCATGGAGCGATTGCCCGTGGCGTAGCCAAGCGCGGTCTGGTGGCGTTCCTGGCTTTTGCCATGGCTTTTGGCACCACGCCGGCACAGCTGTGGGCCGAAGGTGCCGAGGGTATTGCCGAGGCCGTGAGCCAGGCCGCGACGGGCGGCGAGGGCGCAGCGGCCGACGAGGGCACTGCTGCCGCCGATACCGGTGCGAACGGTGCTGCCGTGGAGGACGGCACGGGTACCAGTGACGCTGCTGCCGTAAGTGCCGATGCCGCGGACAGTAGTCAGGTCGCTGCAAAACCGGACGAGGTGTGGTCTGGGGACGCTTCCGGCAAGGTTGCCGAAAATGCGAATGAAGAGCGCGCAGTCCCACAGCTGTCCTCAAAGAACGGCGTTAGCGTCGGGATGAGCCCGGCACCTGCTCGCTGGTTCGGCTCCAACCTGACTGGCTTTATCCAGCAGACGACGACGCTCTATGCCAATGTCTGGTCCGCCTCCAGCAAGCGGGTCGATGTTTCGGGAGCTACTTATCAGTGGCTCGCTGCCGACATAAGCAATAGGAATGATCCGGACAGCACCGCCTTTGTTCCTGTCGAGGGCCAGACGGGCGCATCGATCGTCTTGGACGATGCCCTGCGCACTCAACTTAACGGCAAGTGCCTGCGCGTACGCATTACCGATGCAAGTGGTAACGTCGTTTATGGACCGACGAAACGCGCCAACAGCCAGACACTGACGGCCACAGATGCTATCAAGGCGCCCGTGCCTACCGAGACGGCTTTGGATGCAAAGTCCTATATCCTGATTCAGTCTTCTGCGGACGAAACGAGCTCGTTCTCGTCTGCTAAGGCTCAGATCTTGCGTCCCGGCACCACGCTTTGGGCGAATGCCTACGACGGCGAAGCAGTCCCCAATAAGCGTATTGCGGCACAGGCTGTCTGGACCTATCAGTGGCTTGCATCTGATTCGCGCGATGCCGAGGATTCTGCCTACCAGGCGATTCCCGAACAGACCGCCCAGTCGCTAACGATCACGGACGAACTCGCTTCGCAACTTGCAGGCAAGTACATTCGCGTTAAGGTTGTCGGCGACGGTCAGGAGCTGTACGGTCCGAGTGGCTCTTTTAACACGCCCTCGTCTGTTGGCTCCAATACGCCGGGTCCTGTTGCCGCGAGCGACCAGATTGCGTTGGGTCATATTGTTCTCGCCTATAACGGCGCCGAATTTGGCGACGATTACGAGAGCGTCCCCAACGCTAACGTCGGCGACACGATTAAAGCTGCTGCCTACTATCTCAACTACGACACGCCGGCTGACCTCTATGGTTCCGACAAGGTCGATTTTTCGTGGTGGGTGGCCGATTCTGCTGACGGCTCGTTCGAGCAGGTTGCAACTGGTGACACCTACACGGTTGCCAAGGAGTGCGCGAACCGTTACCTCAAGGTGGTTGCCAAAGCCAAGAAGGGTATCCCCGGCTCCGATGGCTGTGAAACCAAGGCGGGCCGCATCCTGCCCAAGGGCGCGACAACGCTAGACTCGGTTGTATTTACCAATGCGAGCAAGGGCGCTAAGGACACTGGTTCTACGATTGAGGCGTGTGCCTACAAGGCGGTCGACTTTTCGTTCGAACCGGTTACCGAAGGCGTCACCTATACGTGGCGTTGGTCGTCTGTTAACCCGAGCTCACCCGACTTTGATGCGAAGGTCGATTGGCATGTAGTCGAGGGCAAGACCGACGGCAGCTTTACGATTCCCGATGACTACGCCAAGCGCTGGGTGAGTGTGTCGGCCACTGCGGGTGATAACACCGTAGAGGCGACTACTGCCGTGGCTGTTAAGGCCGCGGGTTCGCATGAGCTGTTCCTGACGTATCTCAAGAAGGTCGTCGGCAATCAGAGCGATGACGCTCGCTTTGTCTATAAGAGCGGCGAGAAGATCGGCGTTACCGCATTCGAGAAGACGGCTGCGGGAACAAAGGGCGCCGAGCTTGCATCCGATCAGCTGACTTATACGTGGCAGATTGCCGATAACGCTCAGGGCCCGTTCACGACGCTGACGGATGAGAACGCGCACAGGCCGTCGTTCGTTATTTCGCAAAAATACGTCGGCAAGTACCTCAAGTGCATCGTCGACGGTGGCTACAACACCGACTATGCCTCTACGCGTAATGCCATTGTTAAGGGCGAAGATGCCAAGGCATATACCCTGACGTCGGTTAATGTCGCCTCGAGCGGCAACCTCGCACAGGTCGGGGGAACGCTTACCCCTACCGCCAATTACATGGCAACGGGCGACTGGGGCGATTATGAGACGGCGCTCCCCGAGGGCTCTCTCGTCGATTACCGCTGGTATCTCGCCGATGACGCTGAGGGTACAAACGCCCACGAGCTGTTTGGCGCCGACGAAACGACTGGCGTAGTCACGCTTCCTCCCTCGGCTGAGGGCAAATATGCCTATGTCGTGGCAAACGCCGGCAACAACGATGTCAAGAGCGCTGCTTGGCTCGTTAACTCTTCCGATGAAAAGTCTCTTTCCGTTAACGTCAGTGTTGTAGGCGTAAGCAAGCACGATGTCGGTCAGTCCTATGATTTTGTGGACTGGGTGCCGTCGACTTCGTTTAACTGGTCGAGTATCCAAAAAATGTCTGCCTGGGACATCTTTGCCAAGGTGCTTGACGATGCCGGCTATAGCTATAGCACGGACGGTGGCGTTCCCTATTCGGTTACGAACCCCGATAAGTCCCAGACGCTCGCGATGGAAAGCACGGCGTATGGCTATAAGTACTGGCGTTTTGACATTAATGGTCAGGCTGCCAACTCTTATGCCACGGGCTACTATCCGAACGATGGAGACACGCTCGAGCTCGTGTACGAGGATCCCACGGGCACGCCTTCGAGCCAGGTTTCCGTCACGATGGAGATTATTGGCAAAAAGGCCGAGATAGCTCAGCGTTGGACGAGCCCTTCGACCCAGGTGTTTGCTAAGGGCACGTCGATTAAAGATGCCTCTGCTGCTTACTTCGATGCCCTTGGCATAAAGTCAAAAATGAACGACCAATTTGGCTATTGGGGCGTCTCTAGTCTCGTATCTCCGCTTGATGGCACCGAGCTGTCGGGTGCATGGTCGTTCTTTGTCAACGGCGTTCCTGGGTCTCAGCTCGATAGCGATTATGTGCTCAAGTCTGGCGACAAAATCGTCTGGGCTTTTGCTCCCGGAGATACTGTGCCCGGCGTCGACAGTGTTGTTGTTGACCCGGGTGCCGCACGTCCTAACTGGGATTGCGATTGGCCTGGTTATACGAGCGCCGACAAAGTAACCGACGCTCCTGTGCCCACGAAGGACGCTGAGGCAAAATGGGTGAGCGAGCTCAAGGGCTCGGACGAATGGAACAAGGGTATTTCCGACCCGTTGCTGGTCGGTAACTACCTCTACGTGGCCGTTGGTTCCAAGCTGCTCAAGAAAAATGTCGACACGGGTGAGACCGTTGCCGAATCGCCTTTGGCGGCAAAGATCGATTCGACCTCGCGTATGGTATACACCGGCGGCGTGATACTCGTGCCGCTTTCGAGCGGTCGTCTGCAGGCGCTGACGGTTGATGCTCTGGCGACGGTTTGGGTAACCGATGAGTTGCCTGCTGGCCCCGATGGCGCTCAGCAGTCTCTTGCGTCCATTACGGTTCGTGACGGCTATGCCTACTTTGGTACTGCTTCGGCCAACTGGACTGATTCGAGCGATGGCTATCTGCTCTGCGTGCGCATCTCCGATGGCAAAGTCATGTGGCAGCACAAGAACGAGAACAGCAAGGGCTACTACTGGGCCGGCTTGGCGTTCTCGGGCAATTATGGCGTCATCGCAGATGATTCCGGTACGGTGAGTACGGTCGACCCCGAAACTGGAAAGACCGTTGCATCGCTCAAGATTGCCGACCGCGTACGCACGACCGTGCTGGTCGATGGGTCGATTGCCTATGTTGTGAGTGCCGATGGCGTTTTGCATAAGCTTTCGGTTGGAGCGGACGGAGCGCTGTCCGAGCTTGGCAAGGTGACGTTTGGTAGCAGCTCGACTTCGACGCCGGTGCTGGTCAACGGCAAGATTGTGGTCGGAGGCGCATCGACCGAGTCCTTTATGGGCGGTTATCCAGACAAGTACACGTATCACTACGGTCAGCTTGCAGTGATTGATGCGGAGACGCTTGCTGTGGACTATTCCATTTGCAAGGCGGACGGTAGCTATATTCGCCAGGGGACTTCGGGCGGCGGTGATGTAAAGTCGCAGCCGGTTGTTTCTGTCCAGAATGGCGAGACGTACGTCTACTTTACGTCCAACAACAACCCGGGCGGCATCTATCGCTACCGTATTGGCGACGACGAGGCCGAGCTGCTTTATACGCCCGCGGCGGGCGACCAGCAGTACTGCATGGCGTCTATTTCGGTCGGATCCGATGGCTCACTCTACTATGTCAATGACTCGGGCAAGCTGTTTGCTGTTAAGGGCAATGGTCAAAGGGCCAAGCGCTATACCGTGACGTTCGACGCCAACGGTAAGGATGCGGTGATGCCCGATTCTCAGCGCGTGAAGGAAGGCAAGGCGGCGACGGAGCCCTCGACTAAGCCGCGGTGCAAGGGTTACACCTTTGCTGGTTGGTACACCGATGCTGCCTGCACAAAGGCGTATGACTTTAGCGCTGCGGTGACGGCGGATATGACGCTGTATGCCAAGTGGACCAAGAATGCTGCCGGCAACAACGGCGGCAACGGTTCTGGTACTGGTACCGGCACGGGCACTGGCACGGGTTCCGGCACTGGCTCCGGCACAAATGGCCAGCAGACTGGCGGTGCTGTTGCTCCGGGTAAGAAGCCGGTGTCGTCTACCACGACTACGACCGAGACAAAGGACGATAAGGATTCCAAGAAGAAATCCGATAAGTCCGGCAAGAAGGACAAGAAGTCCGGCAAGAAGGATGACAAGTCAGGCAAGTCCGACACGGGCTCGTCTGCAGCGACCACTGCCAAGAAGTCCGCTGCGGCTCCCTCGCAGCAGTCTGGCTTCAATCCGCTCGCCATTGCTGGCGTGGCGGCTGGCGTGATCGGTCTCGCCGTCATCGGCGTGTTCGTGTTTACCAAGCGTCGGTAGGTGGGGGCTGTGTCCAGTAAGCCACAGAACGCCGAGTCCAAGCAGCCCGACTCGTCGTTCATCCAGCTCGACGATGCAAAGCAAAAGGGCGCCGCTTCGGCGGCGTCCGCCCCTCGGCGCAAGGCACTTGTTGGCGTTCTGACAGCCGCCTGCATCGTGTTGATTGTCGTCTCGCTTGGCTTTGTTCACCCCTCTGTCAGCGGTGCCTGGTCCATCGATTGGATTGTCGAGACCGTGACGGGGGAGAGTGTCGTTGCCAAGGATGCGTCGGTTTCCGGCTCGACTACCGCTTCGGGTAAGACTGGAGTCAAGGGCTCAAAATCTTCTGATGATGCGAGCTCTGGGTCCAAGAATTCGGATGAATCGGACTCCAAGGACGATTCCGAGTCTTCGGACAAGGACTCGAAAGAGAAGAAGTCCGAAGGCAAGGGCGGCAAGAAGTCCGGGGATAAATCGGGTTCGCAGAATTCTGAGTCCAATGGCGGATCGGGCGCTTCTGACGGCTCATCTTCGGGCGGGGGATCGACGACCGGCGGTGGCTCCACTTCTAACGGTGGCGGTGCCTCTGCGGGCAATCAGGGTGGCTCGCAGCAGCCTGGCTACGTCACGGTGACGGTCTCGGTCACATCGAGCGCCGTGGGCAATCCTGTGTCTTCTGGTGGCACCTTCACCTTTAACGAGGGCGCTACGGTCTACGATGCCTTGTGCGCTCTGGGTCTCTCTGTAAATGCGCACGGCTCATCGTACGGCACATATGTTGCCGCCATTGGCGGTTTGGCCGAGAAGGAGCATGGCAGCACGAGCGGCTGGATGTACTCCGTCAACGGTGTAACACCCAACACAGCGTGCAGCAACTATGTCTTATCCAACGGCGACAGAGTCGTATGGTATTACGTTACAGGCTAGAGGCCTCGACATAACACGCCAAACGGGCGGTTCGGACAAACATCCGGGCCGCCCGTTTTTTATGCGTAGAGGACTGGGTCGCCGGGTCTCTCGGCAAACAAAAAAACCGGTTGGAACGAGAATTCCAACCGGTTATACCTTCAAGCAAATGTCGAGCAAACTATGACTGCGCGCCCTCGAGGAAAAAGCGACGGCTAAAGTAGTTGTACCAGGTGACCAGGAACGTGGCGATGGCCTTCATGGCCTGGTAGCCGATGCTCAAAAACGTGACGCCCACAAACATGTACAGGTCGTTGAGGCCCAAACCAATCACCGACAGTATGGTGAAGATCGTGAACTCGCGCTTGCGGCTCATGCCCTCGCGATGGTCGAACACGTACTTCATGCTGAGCCAGTAGTTGACCACGACAGACGTGGTAAACGAAATCGTGGTGCTCATCAAAAAGTCGAGGTGGAACAGCTCGACGAGCGCAATGAGCATGCCCCAGTCGATGCCAAAGGAAATAAGACCCACGACAGCGAACTTGAGGAACTGCTTGGTATGAGGTTGTGCCAGTGCCTTGCGCACGTAATCACATCCAATGCGTTGACGAATCGAGCAACGAGATACTTTAGAGCTTTTGCATGGGAAACGTAAGGTCTTTGGCAAGAACTATACGAACTCGCCAAATATTCAAGAGGTAATCTGCAAACGTTGCAAATCCTTCCGTAAACGAGCAAGGTCCACGAACAACGCAGCGCTCGACGCGCGTCGTCCGTGGGCCCCGTAGTGCAACGAGGAGGCCGAGCTATTTGGTCTCCTCGCCCTCCAGGAAAATCTTGCGCGTTACAAAGTTGTAGATCATGACCAGTGCGGTAGCGCAAATCTTGGCGATATTGGCCTCGAGGCCCAGGCCGGCGTTGAGGGCCAGCACGATGCCGTCGTTGAGCGCCAGGCCAATAACGGACAACACGACAAAGATGATGAACTCGCGGTGGCGGCTCATGCCCTCCTTGTGTGCAAACACGTACTTCATGCTCGCAACGTAGTTAAAGATGAGCGAGACGATAAAGCCGCTGGTGTTGGCGATCAGGATATTGAGGCCCAGACCGTAGTGGAGCAGATTCATGATGCCAAAGTCGATGACGGTGGCAATGACGCCGACGACGCCAAACTTCATAATCTGCGCAAGGAGCTTTTGCATGACACCTGCCTTAGGGTGGCGCTGCAGCGCCGTGGGGATGGCAAACTCAGCAAGTTTAGCCAATCCCCGTAGGCGGGGCTAGGCGCGCTCCTCGATAGCACCGTTTCTATATGCATCGAGCAGTTGGCGTAGGTCCTGGATCTGGCTGCGAATCTTGACGCCGGTATCGGTGTCGCTCACCATGCGGCGACGGTCGGCCTCGTCAAAGCGGTTGGTCTCGCTTTCGATGTCGATGTTGCGGGTGAGCGCCTCGGCAACGGTGGTAAAGGCCTGGTGCGACTTGAGACGGCATCCGCGCGAGCTCGAGATGAGCGTGTAGCCGGCGATGCCCGTTTTGGGGTGGTAGGCGCGACAGAAACCGCCGTCGATGACCAGCAGCTTGCCGTTGGCGCGGATGGGCTGCTCGCCCTTGGTGGTCTTGACCGGGGTGTGGCCGTTGATGATGTGGCCCGTCGGCGAGCAAGCCATGGGGGCGACGCCAAACTCGCGCATGATGTCGTCGCAAACGGACGAGGACGTGGTGAGTGTATAGTACGGGTCCATCGGCTCGACCCACGTGCTCTTGTCGGCAATGTAGGCGCGCTCGAAGGTGCGCACCACGCGTCCGCTGGCGGGTGAGTTAAAGCCGATCCACAGGTACCACATCCAGTCGAGGGCATCGCGGTCACCGACGCGCCAGGCGCGGCGTGCGATGTGGTCGCAAAAATCAAAATAATCGCGGCCTGCGTGCCAAGTGCCCAGACAGTTCATGCTGCTAAAGGTGCCGTCTTCGTTGAGCGGCACGCAGCCGTGAAACAGCAGATTGCCGTTGGCGACCTTATACATGGAGCCGTGGGTATAGAGGAAATCGATGTGTCGATGCAGGTGATCGGCGGTGACAAACTCGGATACGAGCTTGTCGATGATGTGCTGCTCCTCGGGCGTGAGCGTGTAGGGGTCCGCCGGATCGACGGTGGGGAAGTCGTTAGTCGTGAGCGGCCATACGCTGCCGTCGGCGAGGGTGACCGTGCCGGCGTCGTGATCGATCTTGTCGAGCAGCAGGCGGTCTGCCATGTCGAACTCGGGGTGGCGCTGGATAATCTGGCCCTCGAGCTTAAAAAGTAGGACGTTAATGGCTTTGATCAGCGGGCTGATGGACTTGCCGGTGGTATAGGTGGCGTCGGCGAAGGCGACAAGCTCGCGCAGCGAGATGCCATAGTCGTTCTCGAGAATCTCGTAGTTGTTGTAGCGCAGGTTGTTGCGCAGCACCGTGGCGATGCAGGCGGGCTCGCCGGCAGCGGCGCCCATCCACAGCAGGTCGTGGTTGCCCCACTGAATATCGAGTGAATGATAGGTGAGCAGGCGGTCCATAATCTTGGCCGCGCCGCCACCGCGGTCGAAGATGTCGCCCACCAAGTGCAGGTGGTCGACGGCGAGGCGCTTGATGAGTGAGGCGAGCGACTCGATAAAGTCGTCGGCGCTGGCGGTCTCCAAGATGGATTCGATAATGCGCTCGTGATAACGCACACGGTAGTTGTTCTCATCCGGATGCGTATGCAGCAACTCGTCGATGATGTAGGCGTAATCGCGCGGGATGGCCTTACGCACCTTGGAGCGGGTATAGCGGCTTGAAAGCGAGCGGGCAACCACAATGAGTTGGTCGAGCATGGTCTTGTACCAGGTGGGCGAGTCCTCGCGCCGGCTGCGGACAAGGTCGATCTTCTCGCGCGGATAGTAGATGAGCGTGCACAGCTCGCCCTTTTCGTCAAAGGAGAGCGTGTCGCCAAAGATCTCGTCGACATGCTCGCGTACGACGCCCGAGCAGTTGTTGAGGATGTGCATAAAGGCTTCGTACTCGCCATGCACATCGCTCATAAAATGCTCGGTACCCTTGGGCAGGTTGAGGATGGCCGAGAGGTTGATGATCTCGGTGAATGCGGATTGCTCGGTGGGGAACTGTCTCGACAGCAGGCGCAGATACTTAAAGTCTTGCGGATTGCGATCGAATGCGACCATGAGGCACCTTCCGATGTGGTTGGTAAAACTGATAAAACAGCGTCAAGCGTTTATCAGTATGCGCCGCTTTTGTTTCGATTGGAGATGGGAGGTCGAATTGTTGGCCGAACGGTTTGGTAAATCGATTTAGTTGAGGTGGATATGGCGGTTGAATGGAGACGCGGGGTCGTTTTGCAGGCGCTTGCCTCCGGGATCGATAGGGAGGATGACGGTAAAGATGTTCACTACCTTTGGTTCAATTTGGTAAATAGTGGACATTTGTACCGTATTCAAGCTTACTGTGCGATAATTTGCGCAGCAATGAGTAAGGAGCCTCATATGAGTGATTTTGTCCTGACCTGTGAATCCGCCGCTGATCGAACCCGTGAGTTCTTTGAATCGCGCAATATCCCTGTCGTGTGTTTTCATTACGAGATCGACGATGTTGTCTATACGGACGATCTGTATCAGTCGATTACACCGGACGAGTTTTTTGCCCAGATTGCCGCGGGCGCCATGCCCAAGACGTCTCAGGTGAGCGTGGGTGAGTACGAGGAGTTTTGGGAGCCGTTCGTTGCCGAGGGTAAAGACGTGCTGCACCTGACGTTGTCGTCGGGTATTTCGGGCACGTATGGATCGGCCTGCGTTGCGGCGCAGATGCTCGCGGATCGCTATCCCCAGGGCGGCAAGGTGCGCGTCATCGATTCGCTGGCGGCGTCTTCGGGCTTCGGCCTGCTGGCGGAATGCGCCGCCGACGTTCGCGATGGCGGCGCTTCGCTCGACGAGACGGCCGCTTGGATTGAGGAGCATAAACTCAACCTGCACCACTGGTTCTTTTCGACCGATCTGTCGAGCTACCTGCGCGGCGGTCGCATTTCGGCCGCGAGCGCAATCATCGGCACGGCGCTCAAGATTTGCCCGCTTATGACGGTCGATTGCGAAGGTGAGCTGGCGCCGCGTGAGAAGATTCGCACCAAGAAGCGCGCAATCTCCGAGATGGCCAAGACCGTGATGGCGCATATGCAGGACGGCGCGAACTATTCGGGCAAGTGCATCATGTCGCACTCGGCGTGCCGTGAGGACGCCGAGGCCGTTGCGGCACTGATAGAGGAACAGGTTCCGCAGCTCAAAGGCAAGATTGAGATCAATAGCATCGGTGCTCTGATTGGCTCGCATACCGGCCCTGGCACGGTGGCCGTCTTCTTTATGGGCGACAAGCGCGTGGACTAACGTTCGTGGGCTGGCTGACGGTTTTAACGGCTGCGCTTGCCCCTCCAGACATTTGATAACAGAAAAAGGCCTGTCCCGTTGTTTGCGGGACAGGCCTTGCTGTTGCGGCTAGCGTTTCTTTCCGCGGAAGAAGAAACCGTGCAGCGAGGGCTTGAGTCCGCGGTTGGCGCGACGCTCCTCGATATGATCGTGGATCGAAGCGACGCGTTCGATGACTTCGTCGGGGATCGGCACGTCGGGATTCATGTTCTCAACCTGGCTGACCTCGGCGGCGGCGACCTGGTCGATAATGGGCACATCGTCGCGCGAGATGACGGGCGTGGCGTCTTCCTTCATCTTGCGGTAGCGCTGCATCATGTCGGTCTGAAGCTGCTGGGCCGAAGGCGGCGTCCAGATGATGGCATTGGCGCCGGCGGCGATGGTTTCGCGGATGCTCTCGGGCGTCTTGCCGCCCGGTGCGATGAGCGGCAGGTTGGGATAGTGCTCGCGCAGTTCACGCAGGACCTGGGGCGTGTTCTTGCCGGCCGCGATGTTGAGGATCTTGGCTCCGGCGCGCACTTTGGCATGCGCATCATCGTCGCAGCGAACGACCGTGGCGATGACGGGGATATCGGCGATGTTGGTGATGTGCTCGACCATCTCGGCGGTAGCGGGGGAGTTGACCACGCAGCCCGCCGCGCCCTGCATCTCGGAGACGGCCGCCATCTGCACGGAACGCTTACCGGTGGTGGTGCCGCCGCCAACGCCCACAAAGACCGGGCACTCGGCAACAGTCAGCAGCGCCTGCGTAATGGCGGGTTGCGGCGTGAAGGGGTAGACGGCAAACACGGCATCGGCATTGGAGTTGCGGATGACCGCCACGTCGGTGGTGTAGATGAGCGATTTGATGCGGCGGCCAAAGAGCGTAAAACCGCTGGCCTCCTCGATCTCATCGGGCATGCGGAGGGCCGCCTTGCGCAGGCGCCCGTCGATGGGCAGCGGCTCCATGGGCAAAAGGCCGTTGGGAGTTACGGCCACCTGGGGCTCGGTAAATTCGTCTGCAAGCTCTACCTCGGAGAAGTCGACCGAGGCGACGATGTCCTCGTGAACCTCGGCGGGAACATCGATGGGGGCTTGGTCGTTCGTCGTGGCAGACGTATCGAAGGAGCTGGTGCCGACAAAGGCGTCGACGCGCTCGTTCAAATCGTTGAGAGAATCCATGGCGGTCCGTTTCTATGTTGTGCGGTCGGCAGTGTGCGACCGGCGTTGCGAGTGCTAAATCGTTTGATGAGTTGATTTTTCCCCGCTGTGCCATCCGTTAGACTGAAGGGCCGGCGAACGTGAAGGAGCTGTGGTGGCGGGAATCGAGGTGCTATCTTGAATGTCCCGTATACAAAAGAGAGGTGACGCGGTATGGAATTCTCGGCAATGTTGGGCTCGATTGGCCTATGCGTGGGCGCAATCGTTGCCGCCGCGGTCATCTACTTTGCGGTCACGGCCATTAAGGGCAAAAAGGCCGAGCGCAAGGAGCGCGAGGCACTTAAGCAGTGCCGTGACCAGCAGGACAAGCGCGCACGGCGATAGCTTGTTGAGTTTTGAATCCGTGCGCTAGCTGCGTTTTCGGACCAGGGCGATATAGAAGCCCTCAAAGTCGCGACTGGGCGGAATGGTCAGCGTGCCGGGTATGCCGTTGGCAATGGCCGAGACGTGGCCGGCGGCAATGGCCTCGGTAAGGGCGTTGCACTCGATATGCGGCTTGTCGCCGGTGTCCTGCGCACGACGCGCTTCGCTTTCGCTCGGCGTGCCGTCGAGGGGGATGAGCTCGCAGTCCATGTGCTTGTCGAGGGCCTCTTGCAGGGCGTCCTCGTTTTCCTGCGGCAAGATCGAACACGTCGAATAGACGAGCGTGCCGCCCGGTTTGAGGGCTCCCATGGCGCGGTCCAGAAGCGCGCGCTGCGAGCGGGCACACTTGACGAGCAGCTGCTCGGTGAGACCGCGCAGGCTCTTTTCGTTGCCGCTGATGACGGTGCCCGTACCGGTGCAGGGGGCGTCGAGCAGGATACGGTCAAAGCGGAAGAACTCGTCAAGCTCGCGTGCGTCAATACGCATGACGGGCACGTTTTTGGCGCCCTGGCGGCCCAAGTTGGCCTCGAGCTTTTCGGCGCGGGGAATGCTCATCTCACAGGCGGTGAGGTGCGCCTGTCCCTGGGTGAGGGCGGCGATCTGCGTCGTCTTGCCACCGGGGGCAGCGCACATGTCCAGGATGTCCTCGCCGGCCTGAGCGCCCAGGACTAACGGCGGCATCATGGACGACAGGCTTTGCAAGTAGATTTTGCCGTCGCGGTAGATGTCGAGGTCCCATAGGTCGGAAACCTGGGCCTCGGGCAGGATGAAGGCGTCCGGATACCAGGTAACGGTTTGGTGCGCGATGCCGGCCTCGTCGAGTGCGGCGGCGATGTCCTCGGCGGTCGCCTTGAGCGTGTTGGCGCGCAGCGTGACCGGGCGCGTGGCTGCGGCGCCAAAGCCCTCGATCACGAGCTCGGCATCGGCAGGCGTATAGGCGCCAGCAACCGTGTCGACCATAAAGCGCGGCAGGTCGATGGCACAGGGAAGGGCGGCAAGCTGGTCGGAAAGCTCGGTGGCGGCAAACTGCCTAAGCTTGAGCTCGGGCTTAACCTGCTTTTTCTGCTTACGACGACGCGGCTTGGACATCCGTCTTTCCTTCCACCTAAATGATTATTCTGGGACGGGGATTAAAAAATCATGTAATGATCCCCGTCCCAAAAAGACTGTACTGTGGCGCCCGGGAATGATTTTTTAATCCCCGTCCCAGAATAATCATTCCCGGGCGCGTTGCGATTGCCTAGTACTGGCTCTCGTGCTTGCTAAAGAAGTCGAAGCGCGGGGGCAGCGGCTTTACGCGGTGCTCGCCGGGCTTCTCGCCCAGGCTCTCCACAAACTCGTCCGTGGAGGCAAAGATGTTGTCCCAGCTAAAGAAGGCGACCGGATCGACGTCGAAGTACTCGCAGATGAGCTCGCAGCCAGCCGGGACGATGCCGTGCATGAGTACGGTCGCCACGCGCAGCTCGGTGAAGGCGTCGACCAGGGCCTGCTTCATGGCGGTGTTGGCCGGCTCACCCTCGAGCTTGTTGGCGGCCTTGGAGGCATCGCTCCAGCGCTTGTTGGCGGCGCGCAGGTAGTCGTCGCACACGGCGAGCGCGCGGTGCGTCTCGAACTTGTACATGGCCTGCTCAAAGGCAAGGGCGGCCTGCTCGGCAGCCTCGACCACGGCGGCGGAGGCGGCACCGGCGGGAATGCAGCCGTTGCGATAGGGGCTCTCGTCGCCCTCCTTGACGGCGACGCCGTAGAAGCAGCTGCGGGCCAGGCGGTTGAACACGCCGGTCAAAAGGGCGCTCTCCTTAAGGGCCGGATCGATGACGCGCTTGTCGTCACAGGCGCGCACCTCGTTGCCGTCCTTGTCCTTGCCGGTCACGCGCGTGTCATATGCCTTGGGGCTAAAGCTCACCGGCTTCTCGGACAGGCCGAGCGACAGCCAATGCGCGCGCATCTGCTCGCAGGTGTAGTGGTTGAGCAGGTCGTCTGCCGGCGGGGGAGGCGTCTGCGAGGACGAGCTGGCCTTTTTGCCCATGTAGAGCAGGTGGTAGCAGGCGCTGACGGTGCTCTGCGTGAGGTCCCAGCCCAGGGCCTCCCACATGGCGGTCTGCGCGATGCAGTAGAAGTAGATGTTGTCCTGACCGATGAACTGGTAAATCTGTGCGTCGTCAGAGCACCACCAGTCGCGCCAGTCGAGCGAGCTGTGCTGGTAGGTGGTTGCGGGGACCTGCGTGGAATCGGCAGAGGGCTCGCCCATGAGGGCGGCGTCCTGGGCGGCGACACCCTCGGTCACGCCGGCTGCCTTGGCATCGCGCGCGAGCACGGTACGCGTATAGCTGATGGGCGCCCACAGGCTCTCGGGCCAGCACCAGCAGGTGACGTCGGAGACGCCATCGACCTCGGGCACCGGAACGCCCCAGTCGATGTTGCCGGTGATGCGGAAGGGTACGAGCGCCTTGCCGCTGCGGAAGCGCACGCCGCCGTTGGCGAGCACCGCGTGGGCGTCGTCGCGCTCCTTCCAGCT
>URNU01000014.1 GCA_900549275.1 uncultured Collinsella sp.
TCCATGTGACCGGCACGGGCGACCAGGTCGCAACCATTACGTGGACGGTCGAGCCCGGTGCGCACACGGCCTAAGGCGATGGTCCTTGCCGTCATCATCGGCGTTGTAACGTTTGCCCCGATCGCCGCCTTTGCCCAACAAGAGCAGGCGCAAGCTGCCACACAGGTGACTGTCGATCTATCGGAGCTCGAACGCAGCGGCCAACATGAACCCCTAGCGCAAACGGGCGACACGCGACAGCTCCTGGCAGCAGGAATCGCCGCGGCAGGTGCAAGCGCCATCGGCCTTGGCCTGCACATCAAACGCAGCCAGTAGCCACACAAATCGAGACCGTCCAGAACAGGTAAGGAGAGCCCATGGCATCAAAGAACCTTTTGCCCGTTGCCGCGCTCTGCAGCGCGCTTGTCACCGGCATGCCCGTCGCCGCTCTAGCGACACCCGCCGTAGACGTCCCCTTACCTGCCGTCAACTGTCTCGTCACAAACCAGATGAGCACCATCGCGCGCCAACGCCTCTCGCTTGCGCAGGCAAGCATTTCGACCTCGGGGTGTCTCCGTCGCTGCACGAACAGCTCGATAGTCGTGGATACCGAGCGCTCGCGCACAACGGACGGTCCTCTAACGGGATGCGCCATCTGCACATGGCGTGCGGCTGCAACTGATGCCGATGGCGATTCCTGCGACGTGGAGCTGTGTTTCGACATCACCCTGTCCGATGACTCGGCGGACGGGGCAACGGTCGCCTTCGACAGCACATTTTTCGAAGACGGAGGAGGTGTATGCCTGGGCTGCGTCCCCTCGAGCGCCGATGGCGCGCAGCCCGCCATCTCATTCACCGCATCGCTGAAAATGACCAAGGTGGGCACCGACGCCACAGCGAATGGCGAGATCGCCCTGATGTTCTACGCGAGCGACACAGAAAGCCAGGAGATTCGGGACAAACAGCGGACCGGATCGCTCAGCCTGACGCGAGGGGCAGATCCCGGTCCCGACGATATCAGCACCCAAATGCAAGATGTGCATCACGTCCTTGTCGATCCGGCGCTCCTCGAGATGGAATGGAGCGGAGCGGGAGCGGTCGGGCTCGCCCCCTCGACAGGTGGCATCGCAAGCAACTCCAGCGAGAACAGCGGTGAAATAGCGCCTGGAAACAATGGAACACCAGTCGGCATAACACCGCCATTGAGCGGTCCTTCAGCCACTTTCAGCGAGCCAAGCGAGACGGCCGCCGCAGTGGGCGGCACGCAAGCTGGCGAAAACTTGGACTATGCCATGCCGACGGACATCGACGAGGGCAATTGTTGCATGATGGTCGCGCTCGACCGCACGGAAACCGTCGACGCCGCGAGCATTGAGGTCACCGCCGCCGATAAGCCTGTCCGCAAAGCAGCCATTATCGCTTTTCCCAAAACCGTCGAAGTTGTTTTTCTGCCATCGGGCGAGGTCGTAGCCCCCACCCTGCTCACCTTGCTTGGGGCAAAGGGCACGGCCAACCAAATCGACAACCTCACGGTCGTCGACCCTGCAACCGCCGCAAAACTGCACCTGTATGCCGTAACCTCGGACGGAGGCAAAACCGAGGAATTCGACGGTGAGAACCTCCTGAATAACCGGATACTCCATAGAATGGAAGACGTCTCGTATCAAATTGAGCTCGAGGGATTTGACCGAACTCGAGATGCCGATATCATCGCCGCGGCTATTGAGTCCCCGCAGCGACTCATGACGCTGCGTTTCGATTACAGCCCCTATGTCGTGATGGGAGGCTGAGGCTTGGGCACCAAATGCCGTCATTAATACCACTTATATAACGTATAGGATGAGTCGTGACGCACCATGCAGCCCGGTCTGCTACGATTGCCAGGTTGGCATCAATATGGGAGGGCTCATGCCGGGTTTGGGAACGATCATCAACGTCGCGCTTTTGATTGCGGGCGGACTGCTGGGCCTTATAGGCGGACGCTTTATCACACCCCGCATCCAAGACACGCTCATGAAGGCGTCGGGACTGTGCGTTCTGTTTATCGGACTGGGTGGCACCATGCAAAAGATGCTCGTCATTGACGGGAAAGCGCTGGCAACCACCGGCACCACCATGCTCATCGTCTCGCTTGCCCTTGGCTCGCTCATCGGCGAGGCCATAAACCTGGAAGCCGGCATCGAAAACCTGGGCGAATGGCTCAAGCGCAAAACCGGCAGCGAGGGAGACAACGAGTTCACCAATGCCTTTGTCTCGACATCGCTGACCGTCTGCATCGGTGCCATGGCTATCGTGGGATCAATCCAAGACGGCCTGCTCGGCGACTGGTCCACGCTTGCCCTCAAGGGCGCGCTAGACTGCATCATCGTCTGCACCATGACGGCCTCACTCGGCCGCGGCTGCATCTTCTCCGCCCTTCCCGTTGCCGTATTTCAGGGAACGATTACGCTGTTTGCCGGTGCGCTCTCCCCCATCATGACCGCCGCCGCCCTCGACAGCCTATCGCTCGTGGGCTCTATGCTCATCTTCTGCGTCGGAGTCAACCTCATCCGTCCTCAGACCTTCCGCACGGCCAATATGCTCCCCTCCGTTGTCATAGCCGTCATCTACGCCCTCCTGTTCTAAATCTATCTACGTAGCGGTATCTCGAACACCTGTTTGATGCTGTGCTATGATATGAGGTCACCGAAGCTGCGTTAGGAGAGGAGAAGCGGTGGCCGACCAGGACATCAAGATGCTCATCGAGCGCATTATGGCCGAGGCCCGGACCCATCAGTCTGCTCGCTTCTCAAACGAAGTCTATGCTGACGAGCCGATTCTCAAGACCGGCCGACAGATGCAGAATTTCCTTCCCGACCAGTACCGCAAGATGCGCGAGATATCGCGCTGGCAGGATGACCCCAAAGGCGGTGCGGGACGCTGGCTTTCGGAAGCTGAGCTCTTCTACCGTCAAGGCCTGCTGATGGCCAACTTTGATGACGACTGTCCCTACAACGGTACGTTCAAGTCGTACTTTCCCACCTACAACGCCATGAGCGATCGGCAACTGCGCGGCTATTTTACTTGGCGCGCCCAAGTGCGCCGCGGAACCGTCGAGGAAACGTCTACGTCCTTTGCCTTCCTGTATCTCTATGAGCTGATCTGTGGCATTGGCGTAGATGACCCACTCGATGGTTTTAACAAAATCAAGGCCTTTTGGGATGCCTATCGCGCCTTCGAGCCCGGCATCGACCGGTTTGCACGCGTGTGGCTGCAGGATTACGCCGTTTTCCACGGACTCGACCCCAAGCTACTTCGCGACTCTAAAACCGTCATGTTCGATAACGCCCTTATCGAGCTACGCCGCGCAGCGCGAGACCTCTCGCCTGTACCGGCGCCGTCGGCCCAAGTCCCCAAGCGTCGCAAAGTCTCCGAACCCACGCTCCCCCTTCCGCCCGACGAGGCGGGCGAGGAGCGACTCATGGCCGCCATCAATGCCCTCTCCACGTATAACCTCAATAACTCAAGACTCGATCGCAGCCACCATCGCGACCTACGCCACGTGGCATGTGCCGTGTATGTCCGTATGGCGCGCTACTATGACACGCACCGAAAGACCGGTATCGTGGCGAGCTTGTTTGGGGAGGAGACGGCCATGCCCTATACCATGTTTGCCTCGGCTGTGTTCTTTGCGCCTAATCGCCACGAGGATTGCGAATACCGTCTGGACCCCATCCATATTTACCGTTGTCAAAACGGCTTTTGGGAATGCATGCGCATCCACGGCAGCAGGCAAAAAAGCAGCAAGCTTGGTGAGATAATGCGCGCCTGCGACCAACGCCTGCGCCTGGCCCTAGACCCCGCCCATCCCCTGAAGGAGGAGAAGGTCCCCAAATATCTGGCCAAGATCATCGATGACGAGATCGTGGCATGGCTTTCGTGGGACGCCGCGCACCAGCCAGTCAAGATCGATATCGATTTGAGTCAGCTGGAGTACATTCGGAGCGCCGCCGCGCAAACGCGCGAAGCGCTTTTGATTGATGAGGAGCGCGAGGATGATGTGCTCGCAAAGGTCGATACGGCGGGTTCCAAGCAACCGGAAGCCAAGCCCGCGGCCGACGTGATGGCCGAGCCGATCGTGGCGCCCACGGAGCGCAACGAAGCCGACGAGCCAACCATTTCCACCGAACAGTTTGGCGTCGTGGCACCGCTCCTCGCACCGACGCCAGCGATCGTATCGACTGCACCCGCTGGCACCGCAACCGAACTCGCGCCCGCTGCAACCGCGTATCTGCGCGCACTGCTCGAGCAGAACACGGCACAGGCGGCATCGGCAGTGGAGAGGTCGGGACAGAGCGAGGACATGCTCGTCGATACCATCAACGAGGCGCTCTTTGACCTGGTGGGTGACACCGTAATTGAATTTGGCGCGGCAGGACCGCACATTATCGAGGACTACGAAGCAGACGTGAGAGGATACCTAGACTATGAGTGATACCGCATCCGCAGCACCCCGTGTGCCCAAGCGCGTCGCCGCCGTCATTCTCAACTCGCTCAAGGGCGGCGTGGTCCCGCGCATCGGCCTTCCCTACATCACCGTAGGGCGCGAGGTCGAGATCCGCGCCCTGCTCACCGACCTGAGTCTCATCGCCAACGGCGGCGCAAGCTTCCGCTTTCTGGTCGGTCGCTACGGAGCCGGCAAGAGCTTTTTGCTCCAGACCATCCGCACGCACGCCATGGGTGAGGGATTCGTCGTCGCCGATGCCGACCTATCCCCTGAGCGCCGCCTGCAGGGCGGCCAGGGACAGGGCCTTGCCACCTACCGTGAGCTCATCCGCAACATATCGACTAAAACGCGCCCCGAGGGCGGTGCGCTCAACCTTATCCTGGATCGCTGGGTCGCCTCGTGTGCCGATGCCGATGAGTCTGCCGTCAATGCCCAACTGGCCCCGCTCGAGGAAATGGTCCACGGCTTCGACTTCTCCCGTATGCTCCGCCGCTACCGCGCGGCCGTATCCGAGGGCGACGAAGAAACTATGAGCCGCGTGACCAAATGGATTCGCGGCGAGTACCGCACCAAGAGTGAGGCACGCGCCGAGCTGGGCTCCTCGACCATCATCAGCGATGACGACTGGTACGACTACGTTAAGCTCATTGCGCGCTTTTTGGTCTGCAGCGGCTACAAGGGCATGCTGGTGCTCATCGACGAGCTCGTGAATCTGTACAAGATTCCCAACGCCATCACGCGCCAGTACAACTACGAGAAAATCCTGACCATGTACAACGACACGCTCCAGGGTAAAGCGCAGTACCTGGGCATGATTATGGGCGGCACGCCAACCTCCATCGAAGACCGCCGCCGCGGCGTGTTCTCCTACGAGGCCCTGCGCAGCCGACTCGCTCAGGGCCGCTTTGCGCGCGAGGACCTTAAGGACATGCTCGCGCCCATCATTCGTCTGCAGCCACTCACCTATGAGGAGCTGCTGGTGCTCATCGAAAAACTCATGCAGATCCATGCCGGCTACTTTGGCTGGACGCCCACGCTTACCGAGAACGACTTGGTGGACTTTCTCAAGATTGAGTTTGGCCGCGTGGGAGCCGATACGCACTTGACGCCGCGTGAGGTCATTCGTGACTTTATCGAGCTGCTCGACATCCTATGCCAAAACCCCGACGCCAACGTGGCCGAGCTACTGCAAAGCGTCGGCGGCGACGCGCTGGCGCCGGCAACAGCAACAGGCGACACCGGCACCGCAAGCGGCGACCGCAATTTCGCCGAGTTCACCATCTAACCTGCCAAAAAGGGACAGGTTTATTTTGGCGGGTTTTATCTGGGCAAACGTCGAGGCAGTGATGCGGCAAGCCACTGCTCACCGCGTTAAGAGGTTCGTATTTGAGAGGAGGCCCCGTGAACGCCTTTGACCGCTACGCCCCGTTTATCCAAGACTTCATCTACTCCCACGATTGGGAGAGTCTGCGCTCTATCCAGGTTGCAGCGGCAGACGCCATCTTTAACACGCAAGATAATGTGCTCCTGACGGCATCCACGGCTTCCGGCAAAACCGAGGCAGCCTTCTTTCCCATCCTGACCGAGTTTTGGGAGAACCCGCCCGCAAGCGTGGGCGCCCTCTACATCGGCCCCCTCAAGGCGCTCATCAATGATCAGTTCGTCCGTCTCAACGACCTCTGCGAAGAGGCCGATATCCCTGTCTGGCACTGGCATGGCGATGTCTCGCAGTCGCACAAGGCTAAGCTCATCAAAAAACCGAGCGGCATCTTGCAGATTACGCCCGAGTCGCTCGAAGCGCTCTTAATCCATAAGCACATGGCGATCCCGCGCATGTTTTGCGACCTGCGCTATGTGGTCATCGACGAGGTCCATTCGCTCATGCGCGGCGACCGCGGCGGGCAGACGCTCTGCCTTATCGAGCGGCTCTCGCGCATGGCTGGTGTGCAGCCCCGTCGCATTGGCCTTTCCGCTACCATCGGCGACCCCGAGCGCACGGGCGCTTTTCTCTCACAGGGAACGGGGCGCAACTGCGTTATCCCCCGCTTTGAGGAACCGCGCCGCGTGTGGCGCATCTCCATGGAGCACTTCTACAACTCGGGTCCCCAGGCACAGCAGCGGGGATTCGAGAGCACGGGTCCTCAAGAGGCCGAAGTGCTTGCGTGCGAGCGCATCGAGGCGGCATCCGCGGCACTGCCCGCCGACGCCCAAGACATGCGTCACAGCGGACAGCTCACACAAGAGGAGCGCCGTCAACGTCGTGAGCGGGCACGGGGCAAGGCCGCTCCCAAGGACCGCCAAACTTCCTCGGCCCCCGAGGGCGAAGTCGACATCCCACGAGCGACCGAGCAGGCGCTTCTCAACCCCACCGACACCGCGCCCGAAAACGCCGACCCCGGCATGGGCTATATCTTCGAACACACCCGCGGGCGCAAGTGCCTGGTCTTTGCCAACTCGCGCGAGGAGGCAGAGGCCGTGTGCTCCATGCTGCGCAGCTACTGCGAGAGCCAGCACGAGCCCGACCGCTTTCTCATCCACCACGGCAATCTTTCGGCATCGCTGCGTGAGACGGCAGAAGAGCTCATGCGCGACGAGGAGCAGGCACAGACGACCGTCACCACCTCTACGCTGGAACTCGGTATCGATATCGGCCGTCTGGAGCGTGCGTTTCAGATCGACGCGCCGTTTACCGTCAGCTCCTTTTTGCAGCGAATGGGCCGCACGGGGCGCCGCGATCTTCCGCCCGAGATGTGGTTTGTCATGCGCGAGGAAGAGCCCGAGCCGCGCACGATGATGCCCGAGACCATTCCGTGGAAGCTCTTGCAGGGCATCGCGCTCGTACAACTCTATCGCGAGGAAAAGTGGGTCGAGCCGCCCGAGCTCGATCGACTCCCCTACAGCCTGCTCTACCACCAGACTATGTCGACGCTTGCCAGCACCGGAGAGCTCACGCCGGCAGAGCTTGCCCAGCGTGTGCTCACGCTCAGCTATTTTCATCGCATCTCGGCCGATGACTATCGCGTGTTGCTGCGTCACCTCATTAAGATCGACCATATCCAAGTCACCGAGGGCGGCGGACTCATCGTGGGTCTCGCGGGCGAGCGCATCATTAACAACTTTAAGTTCTACGCCGTGTTCCAGGAAAACGAGGAGTTTACCGTTCGCAGCGAATCGGCCGAGCTAGGCACGATTGTCAACCCGCCACCACCTGGCGAGCGCATCGCCATCGCGGGCCATTGCTGGATCGTCGAGGAAGTGGACTGGAAGCGTCACACCGTCTTTGCCACGCAGGTCAAGGGCCGAGTGCCGGCCTACTTTGGCGACTGCCCCGGAGACATTAACACGCATGTGCTCGAGCGCATGCGCAAGGCGCTCAACGAGCACGCGGCGTATCCGTACCTTATGGGTAACGCGCGGGCCCGTCTGGCGCAGGCTCGCCATACGGCCGAGATTTCGGGTGCGGGGACCAAGCCGCTCATTAACCTGGGCGGCGACACCTGGGTGCTCTTCCCCTGGCTGGGCAGCTACGCCTTTTTGGCACTCGAGCGCATGCTCAAGATTAAATGTGCCGCTGAGCTGGGCCTTCGCGGACTCGACCCGTCGCGCCCGTACTTTATGCAGTTTAAAATGAAGGCCGACGAGGAGACGTTCTTTGAGGTGCTCACCGCCGAGGCCGAGAAGGACTTCGATCCCATCGAACTCGTCTATCCCGGCGAGGTGCCTTACTTTGATCGTTACGATGAGTTCGTTCCCGAAGAGCTCGTGCGCAAGGGCTTTGCCGAAGGCGTGCTCGACATCGAGGGCATGAAGCAGCGCGTCCGCAGCTGGCGCGACCACACATAAAACCAGTCTTTTTTGGGACGAGGAGACTTACTTGTCGTGAAGGACGGTACCGAGGAAGTCGGCGTCGAAGGGCACGGCTTCGGCAAAGGCGTAGTTGCCGTCGCTGGCGATGAGCAGGTAGTTCTCCTCGCCGCCAAACTCTGTATCGCCACATGGGACCACCCAGGCGTGAGCGAATACCTCGAGTGCCGTGGCAGCGCAATCGCGCAGGAACGTCACGTCGCTCCCCCTGTTCGCACTCACGATATTGGCAACATAGATGCCCCCGGGATTCAGGCTGCCCCGCACTAAACGCAACGCCTCAACCGTCGCCAGCTCGCGTACGGGCTCGGCACCGCCAAAGCAATCGCTCACGACCACGTCGTAGCGACGATGGCCCACGCTCGTCACACCCAAATACGAGCGAGCCTCAGCGGTTATCACCCGCAGGCGATCGCCCGCCGCGCGCTCCAGCTCGTCTAGGTAGAACCAGCGGCGCGCCAGGCGCGTAACCTCGGCATCGTACTCAATGACGTCCATGCGCAAGCTCTCGTGCGACATCAGCGCGAACTTGGGATAGGCAAACCCACCGCCACCCAGCATAAGCATACGGTCGATGCCGTGACCATAAGCGTCGCGCATCGCATCCTCGGACTCAAACACGTCGTCAAACGCACGATAGTACGCAAAGACGGGCTCTGCCCAACGCTCGCCAACGTAACTTGCGCTTTGGTAGACGCCGCCTTGCACCAACACGCGAATCTCATCGCCGCCCTCATCGTGCACGCGTTTCACACGCGCCAACCCATTGCGGGTTCGCGCAACCTGCAGACAGGCAGCACGAACAGCGACGGCGGCCGCACCAAGCGCCGCGGCTCCCAGAGCAACGCCGGCAACGACGCCGGCAGAAACACTCGGCTTGTTCATCTAGAGCTCCTTTTGCAGATAAAGGCCATGGTCATAAAATCCAAGATGGCGATAGTACTCGCGCGTACCGATCGCGCTAATCACGTTGATGCGCGCATAACCCGCATCCCGGGCAATCTCGCACGCACGCTCAACGAGCAAACGCCCCAACCCGTGATGCTGCGCCGCCTGGCCTTGATCCCCCACGCGCGCCGCCATGCCATACACGTGCACCTCGCGAATCATCGCCTCGTCCGGCGTCGTCGGCAACTCATCCGCATGCGCGGCAACAAACGAATGGTCGGGCAACGACAACCGCAAAAAGCCCACGATTTTGCCCTGCGGCGTCATCCACTGCAAAAAACGCTCGCGCGTCACCGGCGTCTCGTACGCCACTTCCTCGTCAAGGGTCAGCTCATGCAAGTCGGCACCCGCCGTGCTGATCTCGCGATAGCGAATCTCGCGCACCGTCGCACCGTCACCCCGAGCAGCTAGGCGGTTCTCAACGAGCTGACGCAGGTTAGGCTTCTTGTTGCCCACCATGATGTCATCGGAGCTAAAATCGCGGATCATGCGGCTGATACGGCAGAACGCCGGCGTCACCACGATGTCGTCGGCCAGCACGTCGAGCAGCTCTTCCTCGGTATAGGGACGCCACTCGCCGCGCTCGTAACAGCCCACCAGACGCGAGCCCTCGATGAGCGCGCACGGGTAAACCTTGACCTCGTCGGGCATAAAGGCCCCTTCGGTCATAAAGCGCTCGTAGTCGCGCTTGTCCCCCTCGGGCGTGGCGCCCAGCAAGTTGAGCATAAAATGCGCATGGATCTTAAAGCCAAACAGGCGCGCAAGCGAAAACGCCCGCTCGATCTGAGCCACCGAAATGCGACGCTCGTTGATATCGAGCAGGTGCTGGTCAAGGCTCTGAATACCCATCTGAATCTTGGTGCAGCCCAGGCGGCGGATGAGTGTGAGGGCCTGCGGCGTTACTGCATCGGGGCGCGTCTCGATAACGAGCCCCACCACACGATGCTTCGCCGTCTCGTTGATACGCTGCTGGCGCTCGAGCTCTTCCATCGTTGTCGTTTGCCACTCGGCAACCTCGCCCCACGGCGTACCAGGGCCGTACAGACGACGCACCGCGCGGTTATAGCCGCCCACGGCAGCATCCACACGCTCCTGCTCGTCGGCAACGCCGGCAGCAAGCTCAGCCTCGTCTGTCGCAATGCCGGCGGCCCGATAGCGCTCGCGGCGCTCTACTACCACCGGCGGCAGGGCATCGGCGGGAGCGTCATCGAGCAGGCGCCCCGCCTCGGCACGGCTGATGCCCGGACGCGCCAACATGGGGTTTGCCGCCACGCCGGCGACGGCATCGTCATTGAGCGCACGGAAAAGCTCCGACATAAACCATGTCTGGTACCCTTGCGAATAGTCGCTCCAGGTGCCACCGAGCACGATGAGCTCTATCTTGTCGGTCGCATGCCCCATCTGCGAAAGCGCGGTCAGACGAGCGCTCACCTGCAGATACGGGTCAAAGCAATTTTGCTCTGCACGGGCACACGCCGGCTCAGCGTGCAGATAGCTTTTGGGCATGCGCAGATCGTTGGGGCAAAACAGACAATCGCCCGAGCACGGCCACGGCTTGGTGATGACGGTAATGGTCGCCACGCCCGAAGCCGTTCGGCGCGGCTTCATACGCAGCGCCTGCAGCAGTTGACGTTCCAGATCGGAATCGACATTCCACGCAGCCCACCGAGCCGGCTCCTCGCGTTTAACCCGCTGGTAGAACGGCAGCAGACGGCGCTTGGCCAAATCGCGTTTGTCGGCGCCCTCACGGCGCGCCTCGGCATGTATCAATTTGACGAGCGCTTTGTCGTCCACGGTCTCGCCGCGACGCAGAGCCTCGAGTATGTTCAAGATAATCTGTTCCATGTCCCCATTGTAAAGGCAAAGGCGCCGAAGCCCGTCACGGCTCCGGCGCCTCCATCAAAGAGCATGCCTATATGTACCGATCTCCGAAAACCGCATGTCACTCCGGATCAAACGACATGTCGCCCGAACCGACCTCAAAACGATACGTAGCAGACTTATCGCCGTTATCGAATTCAAGATTCAAAATGGTCTCGCCGTCGTAGCCAAGCGGAAGGAAATCGCTCTCGAAGTCGCCGCTGCCCAAGGTGAGGCTCGCCTTAAAGCCCGTCGAGTTCGGAACCGTCATCTCCACATCGCCCGAGCCCACATTCACGTCCATCGACTTCGCGGGGGCCTGGTAGAGCTCGAACGTCACATCGCCCGAACCGACCTCGGCATTCAGAGTGTCGGTCACGGTGCCCGTAAACGCGACGTCTCCCGAGTCCAACGTCAAATCAAAGTCGTGGCACGCAATGTCCGCGACCGTCAGGTCTCCCAACCCCACGTTTGCCGTAATGCCCATCATGTTATCGGCAAGCTCACGCGGCAGTTCAATGGTGACCTTACGGTCATGGGCGCGCTCGTCATCGCAGTCGAACTGGCTAATCTTGAGTGTAGAGCCCTCGATCTTGGCTAGATTATGAGTGGCGGCATCGGAAGCAGATGCCCCCTTTGCAACGTGCCCGCTTTCGATGACACGTACCGGTCCGTCAGAGACACGTTTAACCTCGACCGTCCCCGACGTCACATCCAAGTCGAGCGATTGGAACGCGTCTTCGTCAAAGGTCGTACACGAAAGCTGCTGAGGCTGAGCGGAATAGTTACCGTCATCCAAAAGATCGCCCTCGTCCGCCACATCGTCCATACCAGACAGGCCGGATACAACATCGTCGAGATCCCACGGGCCATCAAAATGAATCAATGTCCGCGAAACGCCAAAGACAAGCCCAACAATGAGCACAAACGCTCCGATGCCAACACCCAGGCGTACCTTGGATTCATGCGAAAGCTTCATCATTCGTCACCCTCTTTGGCACATGGCTTAGCGGTGGTCGTGGTAGCCACGTCAGCATCAGGTTCCGCAGAAGCATCCTTCCCCTGGGCCTTGATCGCCACCGACGCCGGACCAACCTGAATATCCCCGCGCGCCCAATCACCATCGAGCGCACGCGCCACCCAGTGATAGATGGGAATCGTAAAGAAGATCAGCGCGGCAAAGGGGCCGGCACCAAACAGGAACATCAGCAAAAAGAACAGCAGCCAGCACACGGCCCAATACGGGAACGACTGGAACGGGCCCTTCACCGGAGTCGAGCCAACCGCGGTGCCACTCGTCGCCTGCGCCGTAGCGGCATTGGCGGCCTGCGCACTCCAGCTTGCCGCCTGCGCCGCCTTGGCCGCGGCATCACTTGCCTGCGTAGCTGCCTCCGTGGCGCGTGCCGCCGCCTCATGGGTGCGGGCGCGCTCCGCCGCCTCGGCCTCGCGCTGACGGGCGCGGTCCTCGTTCTCAAACTCGATATCGTCCTCGATCTCATCGCTCGGATTGAGCAGCTCGTCCAGGCTCACGCCATAGAGTTTGGCGAGCGAGATCAGATTCTCGGTATCGGGCGAGCTCTCCGCGCGCTCCCATTTGCTGACCGCCTGGCGCGACAGTCCCAGCTTTCGTGCCAGCCCTTCTTGGCTAAAACCCTTGCTGCGGCGAAGGTCGGCGAGCCGCTGCGCAGTTTCTACATTCATGGTTCCTCCTATGTGATGCCAGCCGTGCCGCCGGACCGTTTTTGTTCTTAAGGCGCCTTGCACAGTTAAAAATCTATCCGCCACCGCCAAAAGCATGCCACCTATTCTAGTGAGATTTTTGACAACCGGCGGTTGCGGACACACATGAGCTGCGGAAATGTGTCCAAACAAAGCAATGGCACCTAGCCCGGTTGTCCCCGTTGCGGCGTTAACGGTAGTATGGTCGTACTGTTTATTCCGCACCGCCAACGGAGGGAGTCCCGCGCCGTGAACCGCGATTTCGCCTCATCGCTCATCCAGCTCAACAACACGTTCTATCGCGAGCACTCCGCCTCCTTTTCCGATACGCGTCAGGCCCCATGGCCCGGCTGGGTGCGCACCATGGACATCGCGCTCGAACAGCTCGACGTCGCCACGATCGAGCATCCCGTCCGCGTCTTCGATCTCGCCTGCGGCAATATGCGATTCGAGAACTTTGCCGCCGGCGGCGCACTTGCCGCCAAGGGCGTCGACGGCGCAAACCCCTCGGCGGATGCCAGCTGCCCGTTTGAGTTCTATGGTGTCGACTCGTGCCAAGACCTGGCCATCGATGCACGTGGTCACGCCCTGCGCATTCCCAACCTGCACTTCCAGGAACTCGATGTGCTCGACGCTCTCATGAAGCTCAACCCCGCCGAGACGCCCGACGTGCTTTTCGACGCCCCACTCGCCGACATCTCGGTCTGCTTTGGCTTTATGCACCACGTACCGTCATGCGAGTACCGCGTACGCGTGCTCGACGCCCTGGTGCGGCAGACGCGCCCAGGCGGCATCATCGCCATCAGCTTTTGGGAGTTCATGAACGACGAGCGCATGGCGCGCAAGGCCGTTCGAGCCGAGGCCCGCGCCGAGCTCACCCCGCCGTTTGAGGGTTACGATTCAGCGCAGTTTGAAGCCGGCGACCACCTCATCGGCTGGCAAAACGACCGCCACGCCTACCGTTATTGCCATCACTTTGACGATCAGCAGATCACCGACCTGGTGCGCGGCGTCCGCACGTTCTACAAGAGCGGCGAGGTCCCCGTGCGCGAGCTTGAGCGCTTCCATGCCGACGGTCGCAGCGGCGAGCTCAACCGCTATGTGATCCTCAAGCGCCTGTAGGCATCGACAACTCGTCGCCGAGCCGCACCACATCTTTCGGGCAAACTATGCCCACCCCTTTTCAACCCATTGACGGAACGCGCAGCCATGCGTTCCCTACTTATGACCAAGGAGCCTCATGGGAGCCGTCCACGTTCGCACGCCTAAGAACTTTGTGCTCGAGGAGCGCCTAGAGCGCTACGCCGATGCGATTGAGACGAACCCCGAGGCCTATGCCGGAGACTGGCGCGAGGCTTGCGCGCCAGTTGGCTGCAAGCCTTTCGAACACCTTCACCTGGATCTTGGTTGTGGCAAGGGAACGTACCTTGTAGAGCGCGCGGCCCACGAGCCAAACACCCTCTTTATCGGTATGGACCAGGAGCCCATCTGCATTGCCTATGCCGCGCAGAAAATCTGCGAGCAGGAGCTGTCCAACGCGCTCGTCCTGCCCCGAGGCGCCACATCGCTGCCACAGTTGTTTGCCACAGGCGAGCTCGATGCCATCACCATTAACTTTCCCACGCCGCAGCCCAAGGCCAAGTACGCCAAAAAACGACTCGTCCATGTCGACCATCTGATGCTCTACCG
>URNU01000015.1 GCA_900549275.1 uncultured Collinsella sp.
ATGTCGCAGAACTGCGCGTAGCCTCGGCCGTTATCCAGAATGGCCTGCGTGGCAGAGGCGTCGAGCACGGTGACCTCGGGCAGGACCGGAGCGGGCTTTTCGGCGGCAGGCGCGGACTCGGGCTCCGCGGCCTCCTCTGCGGGTGCAGGCTCGGTCGTAACCTCGGTCTCTGCGGATGCAACCTCAGCGGTCTCGACCTCGGCGGCCCCAGACTCCTCGGCAATCTGTTCCTCGGCAGTGTCGGCCGCTTGGGCCTTAGCCTTCATCGCCGCGACAAAACCGGCAGGCATACCATCGAACTCGCGCACGCCGGCAAGCGAGCGCTCGATATCCTTGGCGCACGCTTCGGACACAGTCGCCATGTGACGCTCGGCGGCCTTGGCACGCGCCTCGCGCTTGGGATTGGGTCTGCGGTTACGGTTCCTGTTGTCGACGTCTGCCATAAGTGGTCACCTTTCTCGGTCTCTGCCGCTATCGGCTTTTCCCATCCATGATACCCCGCCGCGTACAAAAAAGACGGCCCCGAAGGACCGCCTTTCGCATCGAATTGCGTGCGCGGCAAGCACCGCTGCAATTTGGCACTAGTCGCGACGACCAAGGATATTCAGAATACGCAGGAACACGTTGATGATGTCCACGAACAGGTTGGATGCCATGAGCACGGCGTTGGGCAGCGTGGGCGGCACCGTCGTTGCCACATAGGTGTCGTAGCCGATGAAACCGGCGAACACCACAATCACGATCAGGTCGGTGATGGACTGCGAAACGCCCATGAACATCAGCACGATCTCGACCAGAATCGTGGCAAGCAGGATGCCAAAACCAATGCCATACACACGCTGGAAGAACTTGGGGAAGGTCACGCCCAGCGCACCAAAGACAAAGGTGATGGCGGCCGTGGCGATAAAGGCGGTGTTAATGGTAGGCAGGTCGTAGTTGGCAAGGCCAAACGACGCCGTCAGGCCAAAGGTGCTCGCAAAGACCACGTAGCCCACGAGCGACAGGCCCACGGACTGTTTGCTGGCAGCAGCCGACATCATGACCATGCCGACGATGGTCAAAATAAATGAGCCAAAGACCAGCGGCAAAGCGGCGCCGCTCATCATCATGCGCGCAAACGACATGGTGCTCGTAAAGTAAGCACCGGCGCCCATGGCGCAAAAGCCCAAAAAGATCAGGGCAGACATGACAAGGTTGTACGCGCGCGGCGACATCTCCTTGGCACGGCTTGCGCCGGTTTCTATGGGGCCGTTCTGATAGCCCTGGATATCGTTCATACTTCGTCCTTTCAAAAAGCGCCGCGACGGCGCCGTAGCTGACAAGTTTCCTGCCATTGTACCCGAACGCCACGCGTTCTTACCTGCGACGCTCGCTCTCGAGTGTTCGGTCGAACGCCCACACCCACCAACGCATCAGATGAGTCTGCGAGCCATCCGGTCGCTCGCGTGCCTGTTCTTCCAGATACAGTTCGGTCGCATGTCCGCCAAAACGAACCTTATAAGTCGCCGTACGAATGCCGTGGACCGTCAGGCCAAAACCGGTGGATGAGACAATCTCGTCAATCGTAAAACAGCGGCCGTCGACCCAGCAGACGGTAACCGGCACGACTTGTCCGCCCGCGAGGATGCGGGCCACGACGTCCACATACTGCTTGTGCACGCGTCGAGTTTTGCCGTCTGTCTGTCGATATTCCATGCCCCCTATTATCGAACGCATGTTTGCATGTTGTAAAGCGAACAGACTGTGGTTTTGGAGTGTCGTAGCAATCGCACGTGTCCTCATGGTGTGCTAGCAAAAAGAACACCCGCGGTCAACAGGGCAAATATTTAATGTTAGTGCCAAAAAATTCACTTCTCCCATCAGAACTCAGTAAAGAAACCCACAGGAGGTGATACGATTTATCATGTTTTTGTAACGTGCCTGCAAACTTCGAGAAAGCCCATATATGGACGTAACGTTCTCAACCTTCCTCGGCCAAATTGTGTCGAACCCAGTCCTTGCCGTCACCGTGATCCTCGCGCTCGGCGCCATCTTCGTCAATGGATGGACCGACGCGCCCAACGCCATCGCGACCTGCGTCACTACGCGTTGCATGCCCGCCCGCGCCGCCATTCTCATGAGCGCCGCATTCAACTTCCTCGGCGTGCTCATCATGACGCACTTTAACGCGAGCGTCGCCAACACCATCTCACATATCGTCGACTTTGGCGGAAATAGCACCATGGCGCTCGCCTGCCTATGTGCGGCGCTGTTCTCCATCGTCGTCTACGGCGCCACAGCGTCGCGTTTTGGCATCCCCACCTCGCAAAGCCACAGCCTTATCGCCGGCCTGACCGGTGCCGCTATCGCCCTCGGCGGCGCGAGCAGCGTCAACGTCCACGAGTGGATGAAGGTCATCTACGGCCTGGCGCTCTCCATCGGCCTGGGCTTTGTCATGGGCTGGGTCCTGTGCAAGCTCGTCTCGATTCTTTTCGCCGCCGCCAACAGGCGACGTGCCAATGTCTTCTTTAAATACGCTCAGATCGCGAGCGCTGCGGCCATGAGCTTTATGCACGGCGCGCAGGATGGACAGAAGTTCATCGGCGTGCTCTTTTTAGGTGTCGCCTTTGCCAGCGGGCAGACGAGCGTCGGCGACGCCGGCATCCCCATCTGGATCATGCTGCTGTGCTCGGCAACCATGGGCATCGGCACCAGCGTGGGCGGCGAGCGCATCATCAAGTCCGTCGGCCAGAGCATGGTCAAGCTCGAAAAGTACCAGGGCTTCTCAGCCGACCTGGCGGGCGCCGCGAACCTGCTACTTGCCACCCTTACCGGCATCCCCGTGTCCTCCACGCACATCAAAACCTGCGCCATCATGGGCGTCGGCGCCGTCAAGCGCCTCTCGGCCATCAACTTCGGTGTCGTCAAGGACATGATGTTCACCTGGTTCTTCACCTTCCCCGCCTGCGGACTCATCAGCTTTGTCATGGCCAAGCTGTTCATGATGTTCATCTAGTCAAACCAAGCGTCCATCCGGACCGTAATACCTCGCCTGCCCGTCTTCGCCTCGAAAGGACCCACTCATGGCAAAGAAACCCGATTCGTTCTACTTTGACAACTACGTCGCCTGCGCCGACCTCGCCGTCCAGTCCGCAGAGCTGCTCACCAAGATTTTTGAGAACTTTGACCCCGCGCAGATCCACGACATGCTCGATAAGATGCATGCGATTGAGCATGCGGCAGATAAGAAGCACCATGAGCTCGAAGACGCCCTGCTCACCGCCTTTATCACCCCGCTTGAGCGCGAGGATCTGGACCTGATGAGTTGCGCGCTCGACACTGTGCTTGACCGTATCGAAGGCGTCGTGCAGCGCGTCTACTTCACCAACATCCAGAGCATCCACCCCGATGCCATCGTCATCGCCCACAAGGTGACCGACGCCTGCCGCGCCATGAAGGACCTGATGGTCGAGCTGCCCAACTACCGCAAGTCCAAGACCCTGCGCGAGCTCGTCATCCAGATCAACACCATCGAGTCCGAGGCCGACGAGCTCTATATCAACGCCATGCGCAACCTGCACGTCAATGGCAAGGACCCGCTTGAGGTCATCGCTTGGCGTGACGTCTACGCCTTCCTGGAATACTGCGCCGACTGCTGCGAGAATGTGGCCGATGTCGTGGATTCGATTGTCATGAAGAACAGTTAATTAGCCGTACGTATCCCACCGGCGAAGGGCCGGCCACGGTTTGCTTTCTCACTCCGGCTGCTTTGCAGAGTCGTTCGAAAGTAAACCGTGGCCGGCCCTTCGCCTTACGTACCACCATTGGGAACTTTGGCTGATAGTTAGAGCGCAATGGGGGTTTAGCCGAGGGGCCCTTTAGTACCCAATTGAGCACTTTGGCATTCGGTGGGCGTTTGGGTAGATGGGGCTTTGGGTACCTTTTGGTTTACTTTGGATTGATTCGTTGAATTTGGAGGGCTTCGTTATGAATTATTTGGATTTGGCTCGGGGTCGGTATTCTTGTCGTTTGTTTGAGGCTCGGGCTGTGGAGCAGGCTGTGGTGGATGCCATTGTTGAGGCTGGGCGTATTGCTCCTTCTGCTTGTAATAATCATCCAGCCCGTGTGATGGTGTTGGATACGCCTGAGCTTCTGGAGAAGGCAGCTGCTTGTCAGCCCCGGTTTGCTCGTGATGGGTCCATCTTTGGCGCTCCGCTCATCTTCCTCATTTGCAGTGTTACCGACGACGCTTGGGTGCGTCCCTATGACCAGATGAACTCCAGTGCCATCGATACATCGATTGTCTGCGATCAGATGATGATGGAGGCCGAGGATCAGGGTCTGGGAACGTGCTGGGTGTGCCATTTTAAGCCCGAGTTAGCCCGTGAGCAATTCAACCTGCCCGAGGGCGTTTATCCCTATCACATGCTCGTCTGCGGCTATCCTGCCGACCGCATCGCCGACCCAGAGCACCGCGAGGCCCGTACCATTCCCCTCTCCGACTTCCTCCTCAAATAGGTTTTAGTACATGCCCTAAAACCTACCTTTTACCACACGCCCTTCGCCGAGCTCTTCCCTATCACACGCAGAGCTCGGCTATTTCGCGCTAAGGGCGATCGCGCCTCCCCATTGGAATGCAAATGGAACAGCTTTCACGAATAGATGGCCGAGCCGTGGGCGACTAACCCGGTAAACATCATTCCTCGATAAAAGCCGGCACGCGATTAGTCCTGCGCATCTTGAAATCGCCAATCTTGTGAGAGACATAAAGAATGCCGTCCATCCCATCTCGCGATGCATATGACAGGTGAACAGAACCGCAATCCACTCCATCATTGTCGAGAAGATCGAACGAATTCGGATCGCTTGTTGCAGCCAAACGACCATTCATGCAAGAGCCATCGGCATTACAGATTTGCCATTCCATATCTTCGCCCGCAAGAATCGCCATAGACGGCCCGATTGCATCATCGCTGGCATACATCCCGTCTATGCCAAACCCATTTTCAGCGCCATCGATGAACGACTGCTCGGACCTATACCTCGCAAATGATGCACATAGCACCATTGCAAGACCAACTGCAAGAACAACAATTACAATCTTTACGTAGCTCTTGGCCATCATGCCATCCCTCTTTTCGCTTGCCTAAGGAAATGCGGAAGAAGCTGTTCGTCGCGGCTTGTTTGCACACCTTTCTGCCCCGGTTCGGTTACTTAGGTTACTTGAGAGATCCTATATATGATTTTATCCGTATACGTAATATGAATTTTGGACATATCCAAATTGGTCAATAATTGTGAGAGCTTTCGCCTTCAGTGAAATGTATTGGCTTATCTCTCATGCAAATTAAGTCCCTGGCAGGCGTTCCGAAGAGCACGATATTCTTAATTTGATAAATGGCAGGAATTAAGGCATGTCCCAAAAATCTAATAAAAAGGAGCCCGCAGGTGCGAGCTCCTCTTAAGGGCACGAGATTGTAGCTCTGGCGCTAGTCCAGGTCGTCGGCGGCAAAGTTGTCGATCGGGGCGAAGGGGTCAGCCACGGGAACAACCGGATCAGCGACAGGCAGCGGCTCGGCGGCGGGAACGGTCACTGCAGGAGAAGCCGCAGAACCGACCGGCGTGGAGGCCATAAGGTCGGACGGGAAGGAATTCTGCGCATCGTCCATGAAGTGCTGGATGAGCTTGAGGTACTCGGCTTTGAACTCCTCACGGGAAGCCTTCAGACGGTCGATCTCCTCGAGCTCGGCCTGCTTCTCGGTCAGGGCCTGACGGATGACCTCGCGGGCCTTGGCGTCGGCTTCATTGCGGATGCGCTCAGCGTTCTCGTTAGCGTCGTTGACGATGCCCTCGGCGGTCTGCTGGGCAGCGATCAGCGCAGCGGAGATCTGGCGCTCCTGAGCGGAGAAGTCGGGTGCGGGAGCGGCCACAGGAGCGGCGGGAACGGCCTGAGCGGCAGCGTCCTGAGCCTGGGCAAGCTGAGCCTGCGTGTCAGCAAGCTGCTGCTCGGTGGCAGTCAGACGACCCTTAAGATCGACAATCTTGGCAAGCATAGCGTCAACCTCGGAGGACAGCGTCTCCAAAAAGACGTCGACCTCGGCGGGATCATAGCCGCGCTTGGCCTCAGAGAAAGTCTGAGCCTGGATGTCAGCAGGGGTAATAGCCATAACAAGTTCTCCTTTTTCATCGCCTCGGCGCTGGGCGCCCGACATGAGTTACTGAGCCAGTTCTATACGAGTATACCTATAAGAAGCTGCAGAATCAGCCTCTGCACCAACTGCAACGCAATAATTGCAACGACCGGCGAAAAATCAACGCCACCCATCGGCGGAATAAACCGACGAAACAAGTTGAGCCACGGACCGCAGACGCTATCGAGCACCGCGGCGATATCCTGCAGCAGGCCGCCCTGCTTCATGGGAATCCACGTCATAAAGCAATAGACCACAATGAGCGTGGAGTAGAAGTTGAACAGCGTGTTGACCAGCTGAACAATGGTGTAGATGTTGATGGGAATCTCCTCGTCTTGGGTTTACTTAAGGTAGCCGTCGGCGCGCAGCTTCTTGAGGTCCGAATCCTTGACCTCGCAGCCGGCGGGCAGCACCATAAACACGCGATCGCCCACATCTTTGACCGTAGCGCCCAGGCCGCAGGCAAAGCCATAGCTAAAGTCCAGGACACGCTTGGCGACCTCGGTGCGAACGCCAACAAAAATCAGCGCAACGGGCTGCTTGGTGCGCACACGGCGGACAACGGTCTCGACATCGTCATAGCTCTCGGGACGCAGAACATAGGCAGGCAGCTGCGGCGTGGCGTTAATGATGTTGCTCGCATAGGCCGAGGCGTCGCTCGGCGCAGGAGCGGGCGCAGGTGCCGCGGCGCGAGCGCGAGCGCTCTCGGCATAGCTCGACGGCGTGTCGTAAGCGCCGGGACGATAGCCGCCCGCGATACTATCCTGAGAACGCGACGGCGGATTGTACGTTGTTGCATGACGGGAGTCATCGCCGACCAGCTGGCCGGAGCGCGTGTACACCGCTACAGACTCGGCCTCACCGCGGCGCGTCTGGCCCAGCAGGCCGTTACTCGGCTCGTCCTGGGTATAGAAGCCCTCGCCCGAGGCGCCGCTGTAACCGTTGTTCTGATAGCCATCGTCGTAGCCGTCATCGTAGCCGTAGTCGTCATCCTGGTCATAGCCCTGGTCGTAACCCTGCTGGCCGCCCAGGTGCATCTTATTTTTAATCTCGTCAAGGAAGCCCATGGTTGTGTCCTCTCACGGTTTAGTGCAGGCGCTCTGTAAACCAGTGCGCACTTCAGAGCCCTATTTTACTGCAAACTCCGGGCTAAATACTACCCTGCCCAGGCGAACGAGCGTAGAGCCCTCCTCAAGGGCAGGCTCAAAGTCCTCGCTCATGCCGCAAGAAAGCTCGGGCAGCCTCAGATCGGGATGCGCCGCCTCCAGCTCATTCCTCAGCTCTCGCAGCCCGGCAAAGGTGCGACGCGCCACATCCTTGTTCCCCCGAGGGGCCATAGTCATAAGGCCCTGCACACAAATTCCCTCAAGTTCCGCAAGCTCGCCGGCAGCGCCACGAATCTCATCGGGCGAAAAACCGCCCTTGGACTCCTCGCCGCTTACGTTAACCTCGATCAGCACCTGCTGGGGGGCGGCGAGCTCGCCAGCTTCGATCTTGCGAATGGCACGGCTCGAGATCGCCTGCGCCAAATGAAGCGAACCAACCGAATGAATCAGCTCGGCGGAGCCCAACACCGCGTTAATCTTGTTGGTCTGAAGGTTGCCAATCATGTCGAAGCGCACCTCGGGCAGCTCCGGATGCTCCGCCAGACCTGTGAGCTTGCGGACGAGTTCTTGCGGGCGGTTCTCGGCAAAATGGCGATACCCCACCTGGATGGCCGCGATGGTTTCATCGACGCCGACGGTCTTGGACACGGCAATCAAACGCGCGGCATCGCGGGGCCTCCCAGCGCGATCGAGCGCGGCATAGAAACGCTCGAGTATCTGCTCGCGGCGAGCGCGCATTACATTCAAATAGTTATCCATTGCCAATCGCCTCCGCTAACAGCACAACAAGTAGTCCCATGCTAGCGCAAGAGCGCGGCCCCGCATCCGCAAGGCCGCGCTCCCTTAGGTATTTACAATCTCTCAACGAACGAGGCTACCCTACTCCTCGTCGTCCTCACCATCATCCTCGTCCTCAAGATGATCCAACAGGTAGCGAAGTCCCTCGCTCACCTCGTTAGCGGGCACCTTGGCAACAAAGCGTGCATCCACGGCAGGCCTCATGATGACGCCCTCGCCCGAAGGCACGCGCATGCTCTCGAGCTCGTCCTCGTCCGTACGGGCGATATCGCCGGCAGTCATACGCTGGCCGGTCAAAAGGAAGGTCAGACGGCAGGCGGCATCGATGGAAATCGAGGCGATGCGATCGAGGTAGCGCGAAACCATGATGGCGCGACGCAGATCGTCATAGTTGCTGTCGTCGTCCATAAAATCGCCCGTATCCATACGATTAAAGGTGCGGAAGAACTTCTCGTACGCCGCATGCACCGGCTCGTCCTCGACGGCCAGGTTGCAGATGATGGGCATGTCGTTAGTGACGAGCGCGGACAGCGACGAACCCAGCACCTGGTAAACAGCTTCGGCCTCGGCCTCAACCGTACCGACGAGTTCCTGAGGCAGCGAGATGTCGGCCTTGACCATGTGACGCGTGGCGCGGCAGATCTGGCGAACCTTATCGGTCATGCGCTGCAGGTTAAAGTCGACGTAGATGATCGTCTGCAGCAAGCGGAAGTCGGAGGCGACCGGCGACTGCGTAGCGATCAGGTTGTAGCACACGGCCTCCAAGTTGGCGCAGCGCGCGTCAATCGAAAGCGTGCGCTTCTTGGTCTTGGTGGCGAGCTTGCGGTCGTCGGTCACATAGGCCTTCACGGCGTCGTGAAGAGCCAGGTCTACAGCCTCGTAGATGCTCAACATCTCGTGACGAGCCTCGACGAGCTGACGGGAAAACAGTTTGCGCATGGTTCACTCCAATCAGTTGGGTGCGGTCATGCCGCCCGCACAGTGAATACGCACCGGACCAGGTCCGATCGGCTTGGGACTAGTCGCGCCGATCAGCCAAAGCGGCCGGTGATATAGTCTTCCGTCCGCGAATCCACCGGGCTGGTGAAGATCGCGTCGGTTTGACCATACTCGATGAGCGTGGCGGGCTCGCCGGCAACCTCCTGCAAGAAGAAGGCGGTGTAGTCGCTAATACGAGCTGCCTGCTGCATTGAATGTGTGACGATGATAATCGTCATCTCGGGCGCCAGCTCGGCCATCAAATCCTCGACCTTGGAGACGGACGTAGGGTCGATGGCGGAGCAGGGCTCGTCCATCAGAAGGACATCGGGCTGCACCGCAAGCACACGTGCGATGCACAGACGCTGCTGCTGACCGCCCGAAAGCGCCAAACCATCTTTGTTGAGCTGATTGGATACCTCTTTCCAGAGGTTGGCGCGCTTGAGCGATTCTTCCACGATGTCATCGAGGTCGCTTTTGCTAGTCACGCCCTGCAGACGAGGGCCAAAAGCGACATTCTCGTAGATGGATTTGGGAAACGGGTTGGGCTGCTGAAAGATCATGCCCACGCGACGGCGAAGGTCGACCGGGTCGACGCCCTCGGCATAGATATCGTTGCCGTCGAGCGTCATGGTGCCCTCGACGCGGGTGCCCTCGATAAGGTCGTTCATGCGGTTGATGCAGCGCAAAAACGTCGATTTGCCGCAGCCCGAAGGACCGATAAACGAGGTGATGGCGTTTTTGGCGATGTTGAGGTCGAGCCCCGTCAGCGCATGAAAGTCACCGTACCAAAAGTTGAAATCCTTGGCCGTGATGGCCGCTTGCTCCGGCGTAGGAGCGGACTGATAGACGGACATGGGACTCCTTAACTAGCGGCGCTTGCGCGACAGATAACGCGCAAACAGGTTGAAGGCCAGAATAATCGCCATCAGCAAAAGCGCGGTGCCGTAGGCTGCGTTCATGTTGATGCCGTCATTGGCAAGCAAATAGAGGTGAACGGTCATGGGACGACCGGAATCGAGCGGCGAAATAGGCAGGTTGATGGCCTGACCCATGGTGTAGAGCACCACGGCGGTCTCGCCGATGGCGCGGCCGATGGCAAGGACGATACCGGTGGCGATGCGGCCAAAGGCCGAAGGAAGCACGATCTTGGAGACGACCTGCCACTTGGTGGCGCCCAGGCCATATGCGCCCCAACGGATATAGCGCGGAACGGCGCGGATTGCCTCCTCGGTGGTGCGCATGACGATGGGCAGCATCAGAAGCGCCAGCGCCAGGGCGGCCGAGACCATCGAAAGGCCCAGGCCCATGGCCTCGACAAATAAGGCGTAGCCAAAGAGGCCCATAACGATGGAGGGCACCGAGGCCAGGGCATCGGCAGCATAGCGAATGATGTCGACAATCTTGCCCTGTTTGGCGTACTCGGCCAGATAGACCGCAGCCAAGACGGCAACCGGCGTGCAGATGAGCATAGCGAGCGCCGTCACGTAGACGGTCGAGACAATCGTAGGCCAAATGCCGCCTTCGGCGTTTACGCCCTGCGGCCAGCCGAAGATAAAGTCGAGTGAGATATGCGGAAGACCGTTGATGACCACGTAAGCGATGATGGCGAGCAACACCAGGGTGGTGATATAGGCCGCGGCGCGAAACACGCCGAGCATGATCTTGTTGGAGAGGTCCTTGTCGATACGGCCCTTCTTGCCATGGGAAAGGGCACGCTTGATGCGCTCACGCGACGAGGTCGTATCGACCGTCGTGTCAACGGAATCGGACATAGTCTACCCCCTCTTCTTCTTGGAAATCAGACGGACGATACCCACCAGTGCAGCGGAGATGATAAACAGGACCACGCCCATGCCAAACAGAGCCGAGCGATGCAGGCCCGAGGAATAGCTCATGTCGAGCGCGATCTGGCTCGTGAGCGTCGAGATGGGGCTCGAGATGCTATCCGGAATGACCGGGGCGTTGCCCACGACCATCAGCACGGCCATAGTCTCACCGATGGCACGCCCCATACCCAAGACAATTGCATCGACAATGCCCAGCTTGGCTGCAGGCAGCACGACCTTGTAGATGGTCTGCCACTTGGTGGCACCCATGGCATAGGACGCCTCGCGAATGCCCATGGGAATGGAATTAAGGGCATCGATGGTGAGCGTCGTGATGGTCGGAACGATCATGATGGCGAGCACGAACCACGCCGTCAGCGCGCCAAAGCCAAGGCCACCGGTCAGCTGTGCGATAAACGGACGAATGATGACCATGCCAAAGAAGCCGTAAATGATGGAGGGAATGCCCGCCAGCAGGTCGACGGCGGGGCTGATGAGCCTGCACACACGCTTACTGGCGATCTCGACCAGATACACGGCCGTACCCACACCCAGGGGCACGCCCATGGCGAGCGCACCGACCGTCACCAGACCAGAGCCCGCCAGCAGCGACATGATGCCGTAGTGGCCCTCAGAGGGCGCCCACGTAAAGCTAAAGAAGTCCGCCAGACCGATGTCGGTAAAGACCGGCAGCGCCGAGTACGTGGTAAAGACAAAAATCAGGATGACGGTGACGACCGCCAAGAACGCGCAGGCAAAGAAGATCCACTGCAACGCCTTCTCCTTGAGATAGGTGCCGCGCGACACCAACGCCAACTCACGCTTTTTGGGCGCCTGAGCCTCCTGCTCAATCTGGGGGGTTTCCTGTGCTTCCACGTTACTCACTCCCCTTTCCGTCGTTGGTGACGGGAATAAAGCCCGCCTCGCGAATCTGCTTGTCCATCTTCTCGGACGTCACATAGTCAATGTAGTCCTGTGCCCGCTGCGAAGGCGTACCCTTCACAAAGAAGTAAAGGTCGCGCGAGATGGGATAGCCGCCACTTGCGACCGTCTTCTCGGATGCCTCGACATGGTTGACCGAAACGGCCTTGACCGAGGTCTTGGCGTTGAGGCTCTCGACAAAACCAAGCGAGATGTAGCCAATGGCGCCACGCGAGCGGGACACGACATCGCGCACCTGACCCGTGCCCGAAAGAACGGCCGAGCGGCGATCGAACGACGTGCCGTCCATTACGATGGTACGAAAGGCCTCACGCGTACCGGACGCCTCATCGCGGTTGATAACCTGAATCTTCAGGTCCTCTCCGCCGACTTCCTTCCAGTTGGTGATCTTGCCGGCATAAATATCGCGGAGCTGCTCGATCGAGAGATTGTCGACCGGGTTGTCGTCGTTCACGATGACTGCGATGCCGTCGTGCGCGATTACGATCGGGGTCAAGCCCAAATCCTGCTCGTCGGCATTGAGGCCACGAGACGAACTGGCGATGTCGGCCGTGCCGTTGCTGACAGCCTCGATACCCGCAGAGGAGCCAAGGCCGGAGACGAGCACGTCGATGCCGGTCTCTTCCTTAAAGCCCTCGGCTGCGATCTCGGCAATGGGAAGGCACGTGGTCGAACCGGCCACGGTAATAGAAGACGTGGAAGATCCCGAGGAGCAGGCGCACAGCGTGAGCGTGAGCACTGCAGCACTCAGGACCGATGCGATCTTTCTCATAGCATCACGCCGATCGCTGCATGGCGCCCACAGGTGCCGCCCTCGTTGCGGTAGGAATAAAAGCGGTCGTTTTGACGAACGGTGGAAAGCTTGGTGTCCACAATGCTGCTTGCATCGACGCCGGCGTCCATCAGCGCCTCGCGAATGACGGCAGAAAGATCGAGCATACGGGAGGCGGCGGCATCGATGCACGCGAACTCTGAGGCAAAGCGGTCCATAAGTTCTTGAGACACCTCGTACTCGTCACCCAGGATATGGGGCCCAATGTAGGCAGAGATGTCGTCCGGCTTGCAGCCAGCCGCCTCGCAGAGCGCTTGGCACGCCTTGGCGGAAATGCGCGCAATCGTGCCCTTCCAGCCAGAGTGCACCACGGCAAAGCCGCCGGGAGCCACCAGCACCACGGGAACGCAATCGGCAAAGCAGAGCATCACGGGTACCTCACGGGCCGTGCAGACGATGGCATCACAGCCCTCGGCAATCTGCTCGCGAATGTTCACGAGATCATCGGCACCGTTCGAGGTCACCGTCACGACATGGTCACCGTGTACTTGATTGGGAACAAGCAGATTGTGCTCGCACTCGGCGGCCCCTATGGCCTCGAGTGCGCGGCGACGATTTTCTTGAACGGCAAAGGGGTCATCGCCAACATGCGAACCCAGATTGAGTGAGGAGTACGCATCTTCGGAAACACCGCCGGCGCGTTCGGTGAAGGCAAAGCGAACATCGTGCGTCGCACCCTCCACCAACGTAACTCCATCATGGTCGACACGCGAAACGCTGTCCGCACGTGCTGCCATACTAAAGCCTCCTAATAACACAAGTATCGCGGCGACGCCGCTGCAGTCCATGTCATACGGCTGCCATACTTCATCAAAAGGATACCCGCAGCGGTAGGGACCAAACGTAAAGGGAACGTAAGGAGATTGGAGGCTTTCGTTTACAAAGGCGAAACGCAACAAAAAGGGGTGCGCCCAATCGGACGCACCCCATGCAGGTCATTGAGAAAAACGAACTAGAAGCTACCGCGCTTGAGGAAGTCGGGAAGCTCAAACTGGTCGTTGCCAAAGTTCGGGAGCTCGGTGCCACCGACGTTGCGGGTCGGAGCTGCCTGAGCCGGGCTCGTGGCAGGAGCAGTGCGCTGCGGCTCGGCGGCAACGGCCTTGCTCTGGGACTGCTGAGCAGCGAAGAGCTCGTCCTGACGGTTGACGTTGGAGTCGGAGAAGCCCGTGGCGATAACGGTGATGCGCACCTGGTCGCCCAGGGACTCGTCAACAACGGTACCGAAAATGATGTTGGCCTCGGGGTCGACGGCATTGGCGACAACGTCGGCGGCGTCGCTGATCTCCTGGATGCCCAGGTCCTTGGAGCCGGCGATGGAAAGCAGGACGCGAGTGGCACCATCGATGGAGCTCTCGAGCAACGGGCTGGAAATAGCCTGCTGGGCGGCGTCGACGGCACGGGTGTCCCCAGAAGCGGTACCGATGCCCATCATAGCGGTACCGGCCTGCTTCATGATGGTCTTAACATCGGCGAAGTCCAGGTTGATGATACCGGGAACGGTGATGAGGTCGGTGATGCCCTGGGTACCCTGGGAAAGGACGCCATCGGCGATTGCGAAGGCCTCGAGCATGGTGGTCTTCTTCTCGGCGATGTCGAGCAGCTTGTCGTTAGGGATAACGATCATGGTGTCGACGCAGTCGGAGAGCGTCTTAATGCCCTCTTCGGCGCTCTTCTTGCGCTTGCGGCCCTCAAAGGTAAAGGGCTTGGTCACGACGGCGACGGTCAGCGCGCCGACCTCGTTCATCGCGATATCGGCAACGATGGGAGCAGCGCC
>URNU01000016.1 GCA_900549275.1 uncultured Collinsella sp.
GACGAGTGGAGATCGTTGTGTCCCTCGTCGTAGGGGGTTTGACGGGGCTTTCTGCCGCGGTGGCGTGCGGGGCGGAGCCTCGTGCGCCGCGCGTGCCGCCGGCGGAGCTGGCCCGTCATACGCTTGAGTCGGTTGCCGAGAAGCTGCCGCGCGAGCTGGTAGAAAGCGACCTGCTAAAAAAGATCGCCCGTTCCTGGGCGGCGCTGGTTCCAGCACAACGCCTTGGCCTTGTCATCGAGGATGACGAGGCGCGCCTGGCATGCTTGCTACTGTCGAGTGGCGCCTGCGGCATTGCCCTGGCTGTCGTATCGCTGTCGCCTACCGGCTTTGTCCTGGGGCTGCTCGCGCCGTTTGGCGTGGGCGCCGCTCGCGACACCTTCGACCGTCGCCGCGAGCAACACGATGTGGAAGAAGCCATGCCCGAGGCCTTTACGGCGCTCTCCATGTCGCTCGCCTCGGGCCATTCGCTGGCCCAGGGCATGAGGTTTGTGGGGGCTCACGCGCAAGAGCCGGTGCATACCGAGTTTTTGCGCGTGGCGGCGGCGATCGACTGCGGCGTCTCGGCGACTGATGCGTTGGATGACCTACTCGACCGTATCGATGCCCCCGGCCTTTCGCTTGTCACTTTGGCGCTCAAGGTGTCGCAGCGAACTGGTGCCCCGCTTGCCGACCTGTTATCCGAGGCGTCGAGCATGGTGGGGGAGCGCATTGAGCTCAAGCGCCGCCTGGACGTCAAGACATCGCAGGCTCGTATGTCGGCACACATGGTCTCGGCGATGCCGGCGGGTATGTGTGCGGTGCTGGCGCTGCTTTCGGCCGACTTTCGCCGCGGCCTTGCGATGCCGGCGGGTGCCGGTGCCGTGGTGCTGGGACTTGCCCTCAACGCCGTCGCCCTGGTGGTCATCCGGCGCATTATGCGGGTGGAGCTATGAGCGCCCTGGTCGGGGCCGCGGCGTGCCTGTGCGCGTTCAGCGTGTTTGTCGCGACGGGTTTGGAGCGTGCGGACGCACACGAGATCGCCCAGGTCTGCAAACACGAGGCGCTGCTGGTTGTTGCGGCCGCCCAATCGGTAACCGATGCCCTGACAGCACGGTTGAAAGGCATGCTCGGCACGGGTGGTACGGCGCAGGTGTCGCTTGGCGAGGTGTCCGAGATGATCGACGTGGTGCGTCTGGGGCTTTCGGCTGGCCTTTCGTTCGATGCGGCGCTTGAGGTTTTTTGCGCCAATCGCCGATCGACGTTGGCGCTCCGCCTTGAGCGAGCCTGCATGGCGTGGCAGGTGGGCGTGGGGACGCGCGAGGACGAGCTCCTGGCGGCCGCGCGCGACCTGGATGTGCGGGCGCTCGAAACCTTTGCCATCACGGCGGGGCAGGCGCTTGCCCTCGGTGCCCCGCTTGCCGAGACGCTGGCAGCCCAAAGTCGCGAGATTCGCGCGGCCCATCGTGCTGCAGTCGAGCGCGAGATCGAGCGCGCGCCGGTCAAGCTGCTGATTCCCACCGGCACGCTCATCTTGCCGGCGTTGCTTCTGTCCATATTGGGCCCGCTGCTGGGAGCAGGCGGGATGATGTAGGGAGGAATACATGAATACGATGACTGACGTTGCTGGCAGGGTCTGGAGTTGGGCGTTTTGCCAGTCAATTCACGCTCGCCAGCGTGCCGAGGAGCTGCTGCGGGAGGAGAGCGCGCAGGGCACCACCGAGTACGCCATCCTGGTCGGTGTGCTCGTGGTGATCGCCATCATTGCCATCGTCGCATTTAAGGGCAAGGTCCAAGATCTATGGAGCGCTATCAGCGAGGGCATCAACAGTCTGTAGAGGGCGCCCGTCCCGTCGGCGCGTTGCTGGTGCTCGCCTGTGCGGTCGTGGCGGTGGCAGTGGCGGTTTGGGGGCTTAACGCAGCACGGCAACAACGTTTAGGGGTTGCCGCGGATGCGGGATCGGGTTCGGCTGCGGCGTCTCAAATAGACGATGCGCGAGACGCGGACGATGCGAATGCCGCCGTCACGGCGCAAACGTTCTTGCAAGCACTCGACGAGCGAGCGGACGCTGCAACGGGTTCATCTGCAAACAATGCCGTCGCTGTTCGTCTCGCATGGTCCGAGTGCCGACTGATGACCGAAGCGGCGGCGGATATGCTGCGTGCCTATCGCGAGGTGCCCACGGCGCAACTTGCTCTGAGCGGCTATCTCGACATCAAGGGCAACGTGTGGGGCGCCATCGTGCGTGACGGACGCGGCTGGGTCGATATGGTGACGGTTGCCGCGGATGCTGGTGATACTTCGTGTTGCCTGCGCGTGGTCCGCCTGACCCCGCAGACAACGAACTCAAAGGAGGGGTCGTGAAATGCATGATGTCCTGCGCGAGGAATCTGCCCAGGCAACGGTCGAATACGCCATCGTCACGGTGGTGCTGCTTTCTATCGTGCTGGCGATCGCCGGGCTTTGGCGTGCCGGTGCCGACGGGCGCTTGGCAGCGCTGGTCGAGCGGGCGGCGTCTCACGGCGTCACTTCGACATCGGTTGTTGACGCTGCTGCGGGTGCTAAGGACATCGTGCTGTATTGATGCCATGCGCGAGGACCGGGCGCAGTCTACGGTCGAGGCGGCATTCCTGCTGCCGACGTTTCTGACGCTCGTCCTGTTGGCGCTGCAGCCGGTGTGCCTGCTCTATACACGCGCGGTCATGGAGTCTGCCGCCGCCGAGACCGCGCGGCTCATGACCACGACGACGGTGGGAAATGACGAGGATATTAAGGAGTTCGCCCGCCGCCGTCTTTCCGCGGTTCCCGACGTTTCGATTTTTCATGCCGGCGGGCCCCTGTCGTGGGATATCGAGCTTGGCCGGGCCGGCGCGGGCGGCGTCTCGTCCGTTTCCGTTACCGGTGAGGTTAAACCGCTGCCTGTGATCGGCGCGTTTGCGCAGGCTATGGGTAGTGCAGGCCAAAACGGCTATGTCGAGCTTAGGGTCGACGTCTCGTATCGATCGCGTCCCGAGTGGTTGGAGGGAGACTATGATTCATGGATTGCTGCATGGGATTAAGCGCTGCCTGTTGAAGGTGACGAGGGGGCTTGAGGGCCGTTGCCGACCGCGTGCTCGCCGCAAGCGAGGTGGCTTTATGGGTCGAGCCGGTATCGACCTGTTTATCGAAGACGGTGCCTACACCACGCTCTCCTCTGCGGTGGTCATCCTGGTGGTGCTCACGTTGCTGTTTTCGTCGACGGCGGCGATATGGAGCATGTCGCGCGCGGGAGACACCCAGGTGGCTGCCGATAGCGGCGCGCTGGCAGGCGCCAATGTGGTGGCGTCCTACCATACGGCTGCGACGGTGGTGGATGCGAGCATTTTGAGTTTGGGCCTGGCGGGGTTTGCCACGATCAGCACCGGCTTGGTCGCCATCCTTATTCCGGGTGCCGAGCTTGCCGCGGGCGATATGGTCGACACGGGAATCGAGATCATTAAAACGCGCAACAAGTTTGCCAAAAGCGCCTCCAAGGGCTTGCAGAAAATCGAGACGGCTCTACCGTATCTGGTTGCCGCGCGAGCTACGCAGGCCGTGTCGGCGCAGGATACCGAGGGTGCGACCTATACCGGTACGGCGCTTGCCGTGCCCAGGACGTCCGAGTCGGATTTCGTTGCGCTCGAGGGTTCCGAGATCTCGACCGATGTGATTAAAGACACATCGAAAGATCTGGAACGCGCAGCAGATGAGTTGCAGAAGGCCTCGGAGGAGACGGCGAAAGCAAAAGAGCGTGCCTGGCTTGCGGATTGCGGCGGGTCGGATCCGGCTTCGGTCGGCAGCCGCTCATGCATGTGGGAACGCGCGAAGAGCCTGGCAAAGCTATCGGATATTGAGAATCCGCACAAAGCCTCGAGTATCACGTGGGAGCCGCAAGTGGCACTCGATCGCGCGAAGGCCTACTATCACCAGCGTCTGGCAGACGAAAAACCGCAGGGTTCAAGCGTCGAGATGAAGGCGGAGTCGGCGGCGCGCAAGGCGTTTTACACCTATGCGAGCGCAGAGGTCAATCGCGCATATATAACCGAAGACGGAGACCGGGCCACTTCCTATATTCCGTTGTTGCCGCGCAACACTGACGAGGTGCGAGCGACGGAACTCTATACCGATGCGGCGTGGCCAACCAGTACCAACGATGGCAAAACGTATCTGCATTATGGAACGAGCTGCCCCAACTATAAGAAAGGGACGCCAGGCGGGCTAGCCTCGGTCGCTGCTTATGACGGGCAGGACAAATGCAACAGATGCCATTTTGGTGTTTCGTCGCTCGGCGCCGTTGCGGCTCCTTCGACTTCTATCGAAAACGGCTTCGAGTACCACTTTGATCGATTCAAAGACGCCCTGGAGAAATACGTCGAATGCCGCAACAAAGAGCTCGAGCTCATGCGCCAGACCGAGGACGAGGCTGACCGTGCGGGCAATGCGTTTGACGAGGCCATTAAAGCGCTTTCGGGCGAGCGCCCGCGTATCGCTCCGCCCGGTCGCAACGGCGTGGTTGCCTTTGCGGTTTCGGGTGCCATCTCGAGCCCCGATGAGCTCAACTCTTCGTTTAACACGACAGTCAGGCTTGGCGATCGCGGCGCGATCTCTGCTGCGGTGCTGGCGCCCGATGACGCGACGGCGCAGAACAACGTTCTCTCGCGGTTTTTCTCGACGCTGGAGGAGCGTTCGGGTGGCGTTGCCGGTGTACTCGATGGCGTCATGGATGTTTGGGGACGGCTTCTTGTGGGATACGGAGACATCCAGGGCTCGGCCGACGAGCTTATGGATGAGATGATCGATGACCTGGGAGGGAACAGTGGCGCGCTGGGCTCCATTGCGTCGTGGCTCGGCGATACCGTTTCGGCGTCCGTGGCGGCGCTGGGCTTGGAGCCGTGCGACTTGCGCCTACGAAAGCCGGTGCTGACCGACACCGCCAATGTCATCAAGAGCCCGGGGTCTGACATCACAGGTCTTTCTAAAGTGCAGGACAAGCTACGAAGTATTCCGCTGGGCGTGACCGACCCCAAGGCGCTTTGCGAGGCGCTGGAATATCAAGTCGAGTGCACTATCAGCGGTGCGGTGTTCACGCTAGCGGAGATTCCGCTGCCCGGCGGCGGTTCCATCCCACTTACCGTCGATGTTGCCACGCTGGCGGGTGCCCTGGGCGGTGGGTCGTAATGGGCATCCGCAAACGCCTGCGCGAGGAGCGCGCCCAGGCGACGGTCGAGATGGCCGTGGTCACGCCCGTCCTGCTGGTTCTGGCGCTTATCGTGTACAACGTCATGATCTTTGCCGGTGCGGTCGCACGCTTCGACCGCGTGGTGCCCGATATCGTGCTAGCGCATGCCGTGGCGCCGAGCGGGGAGGGCGATGGCAGCTCCATCGATTCCTCCGCGACCGTTCAGGCTCAGATCCAACATGCCATGGAAGGCTATGACTTGCAGATCGAGGTCTCGAGCAAACAGGGTGCGACGACATCGGATGGCGGTCTGCTTTCGCTTTCCGGTACGTTTAGGACCTATACCTGCACCATGCGCTACGAGCCGTGGCCGAGCTCGCTCAGCATCGCCGGCGTTTCGCTGGGGGCACCGGCACAGTTGTCGCACGAGCGCGCAGTGACAGTCGACCCGTGGCGTCCGGGGGTGGTCACGTGAACGCGGTCTCATCCTATATTGCCTACGCGCGGGCGCTCAGCAGGCTGGGTTGGACGCCTGCGGAGTTTGTGGTGGCGGAGTCGTTTGCCGTGCGCCTGCGTGGCATGCTGGGACGGTCGCCGATTGCCGCCAACGGGTTGCCGCTCGTCATGGCGTTTCCACGCTGCTCTTCGGTCCACACCTGCTTTATGGCCTATCCCATCGACATTGCCTTTATCGATCGAAACGGCAGCATCCTCGCGTGCTACGAAAACGTCCGTCCTTGGCGCATGTGTTCCTGCCCCGGTGCCTGGGCGGTACTGGAACGCCCTTCAATCCTCGCTACACCTCCCGCCCTTCAGCAAGTGCCGGCGTAAGAATTGACGACAGCGGACTTTCGTCATACGAAATTGGGTAAGATGGGGGAGAAGATGCATGGATGTTGAGATTCATCCCAACGCCAAAAAACACCTGACGGAAAAGCAGGTGCTTGATGCCTGGTTCGCGGTTACTGTGTGCATTCGCCGCGAGTCGGAGGACGAGCCGCCGAGATGGCTTGCCATTGGATGGCTTCCAGATGGTCGAAGTGTGGAACTTGTTGCGGTCGAACTAATTCGTGGATGGCTCATTATTCATGCCCTGTCTCCGGTTCAGAAGAAATTCTGGCAAGAGATCGAGCGAGCTCGGCAGAGGGGTCGATGATGAGCAAGGCGTATACGGCTGCCAATGGTCAGGTTATAACGGATGAAATGATTGACACGTGGTGTGAGTCGTACGAGCATGGCGAGTTTCCGGACGGCGAGCATACCGTTGGGGGGATCGTGCACGGGCGGCCTCCACTCTCAAGCGAAGGGACGGCAACGCTATCGGTCAAGATTCCCCTAGGGATGAAGGAGGCGATTCGTCGACGGGCGGCGGCTGAAGGAATGACGCCAAGTGAGTTTGCCCGTGCAGCCCTGAGCGAAAAACTTCTTGCGGCCGGTTGATGTCTCTAACGTGCTGTTCTATAGGGTCGGACTTGTGGCTGACGCCGTGCTCAAAAACTTTTTTCAAATTCTCGGTTGACCGGAGCGCGTCCTTGGTTATACTAATCAAGCCTTGAAACAAGGCACACCTCAAATGGCTGGGTAGCTCAGTTGGTAGAGCAGAGGACTGAAAATCCTCGTGTCAGGGGTTCGATTCCCTTCCCCGCCACCTTGAATTGACTAGGACCTCTGCAAAGGGGTCCTTTTCTTTTATGTGGTCCATGCACGGAATCGAACCCCGTGAGGGCGCGGAGCTGAGGAAACGCGATAGCGTTTGCCAGCGTAGCTCGCAAGGCGCGCGAGCGCCGCAGCGGTCTGTCCGCGCAGCGCGCGGACGCGATTCCCTTCCCCGCCACCTTGAATTGACTAGGACCTCTGCAAAGGGGTCCTTTTCTTTTATCTGGACCCGCGGAAAGCGCATCCCGTTATTGAACGAGAAAACGGCATGCGCTTTCCGGTGCTTACTTCCGACGTGCGTGCACATCTCGGCGCACCAGCTCGTGCCCGCCCGCCCAGACATTCCTCCCGCTTTTGCGCCACTTTACAGACCGTTCGGTCGTCTGTCCGCACGCGCGGGTATACTCAAAACAATACTTTTCCTATGCAATACGATGCAGGCTTGGCCTGCACGATCCGAAGGGGGCAGTGATGGAGAGGATACTCGGCGTTAATCTCTCTGGCTGGTTTATTCCCGAGCCTTGGGTGACCCCGTCGCTATACGCGGCGACCGGTGCATCCAACGCGGCCGAGCTGCAGGAGGCCATGGGCACCGCCGCCTATAACGAGCGCATGCGCCGTCATTACGAGACGTTTGTGAGTGAGGATGATTTTCGCCGCATGGCGCAGATTGGCCTCAATGCCGTGCGTTTGCCGGTGCCCTGGTATGCCTTTGGTTCGCAGGAGTCCGATGCGTCCTACATCTCGGTTGTCGACTACATCGACCGTGCGATTGAGTGGGCTGCCAAGTACGATATCCGCGTGCTGCTCGATCTGGCGACGGTGCCCGGTGGCCAGGGCGATTCCAATGACTCGCCCACTACGCCGGAGGCTGTTGCCGAGTGGCATTCGTCCACCAACGGTCGTCATGTCGCACTCGACGTGCTCGAGCGCTTGGCCGATCGCTACGGCGAGGCCGAGAGCCTGCTGGGCATTGAGCTGTTGGATACGCCGCAGATGAGTGTCCGCAAGAGTCTCTTTACTATGACGGACGGCATTCCGGCCCACTACCTGCGCAATTTCTATCGCGATGCCTACGAGCTCGTCCGTTCGTATATGCCCGAGGATAAGATCGTCGTCTTCTCGTCTTCGGGGTATCCCAGCGAGTGGAAGCATTTTATGCGCGGCGCCAAGTACAAGAACGTCTACATGGACCTTCACCTGTACCATTACCGCGACGAGTATGCACTCGACATCACGAGCCCCCGCGGGCTGACGACGGCGATTTCGCGTAACAAGCGCGAGCTTAAAGAAGCGATTTCGACTGGGTTCCCCGTGCTGGTGGGCGAATGGTCGGGTGCGGCGATCTTTGCCAACTCGTCGGTTACGCCCGAGGGCCGCAATGCCTACGAGCGCGTGTTTATCGCCAACCAGCTGGCTTCGTTTGCGCCGGCTGCCGGTTGGTTCTTCCAAACGTGGAAGACCGAGAAGCGCATTGCAGCATGGGACGCCCGCGCGGCGCTCGGTACACTCGAGCGTGGCATGATTGAATAGGTTGATATGACGCAAAACAGCGCCCATACGGGCAAACTCTATGTGGTCGGCACGCCCATCGGCAACCTGGGCGACCTGTCCCCGCGCGTTGGCGAGGCGTTTGCCGCCGCCGATGCCATCTGCTGCGAAGACACGCGTGTGACGTCAAAGCTGCTGATGCACCTGGGCATTTCCAAGCCGCTTGTCCGTTGCGACGAGAATGTGATCGCCAGCCGCGCCGCCGGCCTGGTCGACCGTCTGCTGGCGGGGGAGACCCTCGCCTTTGCCTCGGACGCCGGCATGCCGAGCGTGTCCGATCCCGGCCAGGCGCTGGTCGAGGCGGCACGTGAGGCCGATGTGCCCGTCGAAGTTATTCCCGGGCCCTCTGCTTGCGTCACGGCGCTCGTTTCGTCCGGCATTCTCTGCGAGCATTTTTTCTTCGAGGGCTTTTTGGGCCGAAAGCACGGCGACCGTGTGCGCCGTTTGCAGCGCCTTGCCGTGGTGCCCGGCGCACTCATCTTCTACGAGTCTCCACATCGCATCGTGGCGACGCTCGAGGCCGTGGCGGAGGTCTTTCCCCAGCGTGAGGTTGCCGTCTGCCGCGAACTCACCAAGCTGCACGAGGAGGTCTTGCGCGGGCCCGCTGCCCAGCTCGCCGAGGAACTGCGTGCTCGCGGCGAGGTAAAGGGCGAGATTGCGCTGGTCATCGCGCCGCCGAGCGAGGATGAGGAGGCCGGTATCGTGCCGGTTGACGCCGCGGCAGCGGATCCCGACGAGGCCCTGCGCGAGGATATCCGCGCCGCGCTCGAGGAGGGGGAGCCCGCCTCTGCGGTGGCCAAGCGCCTGTCTCAGAAGTATTCGCGCCGCAAGCGCGATGTCTATGCCATGGTGCTCGATATGCAATAGATGGAGGATATCCAGCCCTTGCGCTAGAATCATCCCCTGTATGCAACGTTTTTCTGGAGGACAAACCCCATGGATCAAAGCAAGCCTTCGTTCTTTATCACGACGCCCATCTACTACGTCAACGCCGATCCGCACCTGGGCACGGCTTATTCCACCATCATTGCCGACGTTCAGGCTCGCTATCGCCGCTCTGCCGGCTATAACGTCAAGTTCCTGACCGGCATGGACGAGCACGGCGAGAAGGTCGCCGAGGCCGCAGCCAAGCACAACATGACGCCGCAGGAGTGGACCGACAGCCAGGCTCCGCACTTCAAGGAGCTTTGGAGCAAACTCGAGATTTCCAACGACGACTTCATCCGCACCACCGAGCCGCGCCAGCATCATGCCGTGCAGTACCTGTGGGAGCGCATGAAGGAGTCCGGTTACCTGTATAAGGGCAGCTACGACGGCTGGTATTGCGTGCCTGACGAGACCTACTTCACCGATACTCAGGTCCAGAAGGGCGACGAGGAGTACGGCAGCGTCGGCCAGCACCTGTGCCCCGACTGCCACCGTCCGCTTGAGCGCGTGCAGGAGGAGTCCTACTTCTTTAAGCTTTCCGCCTTCCAGGACAAGCTGCTCAAGCTCTATGACGAGCACCCCGACTTTGTCGAGCCTGCGTTCCGCATGAACGAGGTACGTAGCTTTGTCGAGGGCGGTCTTAACGACCTTTCCGTGAGCCGCACGAGCTTTGACTGGGGCATTCAGGTCCCGTTTGACGAGGGCCACGTGACCTACGTGTGGTTCGATGCGCTGCTCAACTATATGACGGCCGTCGGTTACGGTGTCGACACCGACGAGGCGCGTGCCGAGCTGGCCTATCGCTGGCCCGCGCAGTTCCACATCGTGGGTAAGGACATCATCCGCTTCCACTGCGTCATTTGGCCCGCCATGCTTATGGCCATCGGCGAGGCCCTGCCCGAGCACGTCTTTGCCCACGGTTTCCTGACCGTGCGCAATGCCGAGACCGGCAAGGCCGAGAAGATGTCCAAGAGCCGCGGCAATGCCATCGCTCCGCAGGACGTTATCGACATGCTGGGCGTCGAGGGCTATCGCTACTACTTTATGACCGACGTCGTCCCCGGCACCGACGGTGCCATCAGCTTCGATCGCATGGAGCAGGTCTACAACGCCGACCTGGCCAACAGCTGGGGCAATCTGATCTCGCGTTCGCTCAACATGAGCGGCAAGTACTTTGACGGTTGCGCGCCCGCCAAGCCCGCATCGTTCGATGCGTTCGACAACCCGCTGGCAAAGATCGCCGACGGTCTGGTCGAGCGCTACATGGCCAAGATGGACGTGCTCGATTACGGTGGAGCTAAGGACGAGGTTATGGAGCTCATCCACGCCGCCAACCACTACATCGAGGACTCCGAGCCTTGGGCACTTGCCAAGGACGAGGCCAAGGCTGACGAGCTGGCATTTGTGATCTACAACCTGCTCGAGGCCATCCGCATTGCCGCTCACCTGCTGATGCCGCTCATGCCCCAGACCTCTGCCGAGGCCCTGCGCCGCCTGTCCTGCGAGGACGAGGCTACGAGCGACGACCTCAAGGGCATTTGTGCCTGGGGCCAGCTTGCCGGCGGTCAGCCCGTTGAGAAGGGCGATCCGCTGTTCCCGCGTCTGGGCTAAGACGCCGCGCGCCATATCGGCAATTTGCTGTGTAGATGTAAGGGCATGGCCGCAACGGTCCATGCCCTTTTGTTTCAAGACGCCGCCACCATGCTAAGGAGGCAACTATGACAACTTCGCCTTTGGCAAGCCCCACGGCAACAAGGGAGCTGCTGGAGGAGTTTGGCCTTGCGACCAAGCATCGCCTGGGCCAGAACTTCCTGATCGACAACCATATAATTGAGCGCATTTGCGAGCTTTCCGAGCTTGCGGGCGATGAGCGCGTGCTCGAGGTTGGCCCGGGCGTTGGCACGCTCACGCTTGCGCTGCTGCAGGAGGCGGCGTGCGTCACGTCGATCGAGGCAGATCCCGAGCTCGAACCGGTGCTCGATGCCCACGCCGCCGACTACGCCAACTTCCGCTTTATCATGGGCGACGCGCTCAAGGTGACGCCGGAGCAGATTGAGCAGGTTGCGGGCGGTGAGCCGACGGTATTTGTCGCGAACCTGCCCTATAACGTGGCGGCGACGATCATCCTGCAGTTCTTCCAGACGATGCCCGCGCTCAAGCGCGCCGTCGTCATGGTTCAAAAGGAGGTTGCCGATCGCATTGCCGCAGTGCCCGGCAACAAGACCTATGGCGGCTATACGGCAAAGCTCGGCCTGTATGCGCAGGTTACGGGTCGCTTTGAGGTGCCGCCGCGTTGCTTTATGCCGGCGCCGCACGTGGACTCGGCCGTCGTGCGTATCGACCGTGTTGACGGCGTGGTGCCCGAAGGACTCGATCGCGAGTTTGTGGCCCGCGTGATCGACGCTGCATTTGCTCAGCGTCGCAAGACCATCCGCAATTCCATGAGCGCCAACGGCTTTGCCAAGGACGTGCTCGATGCTGCCTTTGAGGCTTGCAGTATCGCACCCACCACGCGCGCCGAAACGCTTGATGTTGCCGACTTTGTCCGCCTGGCCCAGGAGCTAATCCATGACGCCTAATGCCGAACGCGTGACGTTTACCAAGAAAAAGAAGACGATCGCCTGCCCCGTGCCCTTGGTACCGCTTGCCGATACTCATGCGCATCTGCTTTCGTTTTGGGGCAAAGAAGTGCCCGAGACGCTCGTGCGCGCCAAAGCCGCGGGCGTCGACCTGTTGGTGACGATGCTCGACCCCATCGCCGACAAGCGCAGCGTGACGGACTATAGTGACTGGCTGGTGCGCGAAATTCTGCCGATGCGGGATATTCCGCAGATCAAGTATCTCGCTGGCGTTCACCCCTATGGCGCGCCGGATTATACCGACGACATTCACGCACAGGTCGTTGCCGCGCTCGATGACCCTTTGTGCGCCGGTATCGGCGAGATCGGTCTGGACTACCACATGGATTACGACGACGACATCGCGCCGGCGCCCCATAGCGTGCAGATTGATTGCATGGCACGTCAGCTCGAAGTTGCCGTGCGCCGTAATGTGCCGGTGGAGCTACACCTGCGGCACGAGGACTCGGATGGGGAGCGCACCTCGCACGTTGATGCGTACAACGTGCTGCGCGAGGTGGGTGTGCCTCAGGCCGGTTGCGTGCTGCACTGCTTTGGCGAGGATCGAGCCACGATGGAGCGCTTTGTGGGTTTGGGCTGCTATATCGCCTATGGCGGCGCGGCCACCTTTAAGCGCAACGACGACGTGCGCGAGGCGTTTGCGGCAACTCCGCTCGATCGCATTTTGTTCGAAACGGATTGCCCGTATATGGCGCCGGAGCCCATTCGTGGTCTTGAGTGCGAGCCGGCAATGATTTCTATCACGGCAAACACGCTGGTCAACGACCGTGTCGATCGTACCGGCGAGGATGCTGAGGCAATCGCGCGAGCAGCTTGGGAAAATGCCTGCAAACTTTTTCAAAAATAGTTCTTGCGTTCGCGATGGTGCTCCGTTATTCTAATTCCTGCACGCGGGCGTGGCGGAATTGGCAGACGCGTACGGTTCAGGTCCGTATGGGGGCAACCCCATGAAGGTTCAAGTCCTTTCGCCCGCACCATTAAATGAAAGAGCTCCCAGCAATGGGGGCTTTTTTGTTATGGGCCCATCGCGGGGACTTGAACCTGCGAAGGAGCGAGCGTCAAGAAAACGCGGAGCGTTTTTAGCGAGCTGGCGAGGACGCCGGCAGGCGGCCGAAGCCGGCGCGGATCCGCGAAGCAGATACGCGAAGCAGATACGCGGACGTCCTTTCGCCCGCACCATTGATTGAAAGAGCTCCCAGTAATGGGGGCTTTTTTGTTATGGGCCTCCTGTTGGTGTCGCGTGGCTGCTTCGTGCGGGTATCCTAATGCCAACGTGTGCCTATCAGAGGAGAGACCATGCTGTTGTCCGGTATCATCGCTGCTCTTACGAGCCTTCTGCTTCCCATCATCATTTTGTTGCTGCTGCTCCCCAACGCCTGCTATGTCGTTGAACAGCAGCATGCCGTGATCATCGAGCGTCTGGGCAAGTTTAACCGCATCGTCAACGCGGGCTTCCACATGAAGGTGCCCGTGATCGACCGCAAGGCCGCCACGGTGAGTCTGCGAACCATGAAAAACGGTTTTGGCATCGACGTTAAGACCCAGGACAACGTGACCATCGGCCTTGAGGTCTCTGCTCAGTACCACGTGAGCTATGACATGGGCGCCGGCCCGGCAGATTCGGGCATCTACAAGAGCTACT
>URNU01000017.1 GCA_900549275.1 uncultured Collinsella sp.
ATCTGGCCGCGGTTGTTGGAGCGCTCGTAGCTCATCATCTCGTCGCCCGAGGTGCCGTCCTGATAGGCGTGCGTAAAATCGCGGTTAAAGCAGCGCTTGAGTTGGCGCTGGCGAGCGGCCTCTTCATCCTTAGAGGTCGAAACATCGGCCAGCATGTCATCAATCTGATGACGATACACGTCGACGATGGAATACACGTAATCGGGGGCCTTCATGCGGCCCTCGAGCTTGAGCGACGCGGCGCCGGCGTCATACAGACGGCGAACAAGCTGCGACGTGTTGGTGTCGCGCGGGCACAGCGCGCGCTCGCGACCGGCAGGGGAGAGCGCGCGACCGTTCTCGTCGATCAGCTCGTAAGGCAGGCGACAGGGCTGGGCGCACATGCCGCGGTTGGCCGAGCGGCCCGCCATGGCAAAGCTCGAGAGAAGACACAGGCCCGAGTAGCAAAAGCAGATGGCGCCGTGGCTAAAGACCTCGAGGTCAACGTCGGGCGCGGCATTGTGAATGGCGGCGATCTCGTCGATGGAAAGCTCGCGCGAGAGGGTCACGCGGTCGGCGCCCTGCTCGCGGCACCAGATAGTCCCACGGTCATCGTGGATGTTCGCCTGGGTCGAGATATGCGTCTCGATGCCGGGCATGGTGCGCTTGACCTCAAAGAACAGGCCCCAGTCCTGGATAATGAAGGCATCGGCGCCCAGCGTGGAGCAGCGGTGGATGAGTTGCAGCGCATCGCCCATCTCGGACTGCTTGATGACGATGTTGACCGTGACGTAGACGCGCGAGCCGGCCAGGTGCGCGGCGCGGCAGGCCTGCTCAAAGGCCTCATCGGTAAAGTTCGTTGCCTTGCGGCGGGCGTTGAAGCTGCCCATGCCACAGTAGATGGCGTCTGCCCCGGCAGCGAGTGCGGCGGCAAAGGGCTCCGGGCCTCCGGCGGGGGCCAAGAGCTCGGGTCTGCGGTTGGTGGTTCGACTGGCGGTTGCGGTCATATCCTGCCTTTCAAAATGCTCAGATACTCAAAAGTATAGTGGCGCCGTCGCGATGGGCGATGCCCGCAGCCTAAGCAGGACAAAGTCTTCAGCAGCCTCTCGGGCAAAAATGATCCGTTTTCCTCCGTCCCCAAGGGATCAGTGGGCTAGCCCTTCTTGCGGACCTTTTGCAGATAGCGGTAGACGCTGGGCTCAGAGATGCCAAGCGCGGCGGCGGCGCAGGCAACGGCACCCTTGAGCATAAATACGCCATTGCCGTTAAGGTGGCGAATAACGTCCACGCGATCGGCCTGGCCGAGCGAGGCGACATCCTGCCCGCGGCTTTCGAGCAGCTCGGAAATACTGCGGTCGATGAGCTCCTGTGTGGACTCAGAAAGGCTCTCGACTTCGATGGGGGAGGGCTCCGTGCGGACCGGCGCGGCGTCGAAGTAGGCCATAAGCTGCTGGGCCATGGCATTAATGTTGCGCACGGCCGAAAGATCGGTGTTGACGCACAGCATGCCGACGATCTCGCCGTTCTCGCGGATAAAGTACGTTGCTGATTCCAGCGTCTTGCCGCCGGCGCCGCGGCCTTCGTAGCCCGTAATGAACGGCAGGTCGCGATACTTGGGGTCGTGCATGATCTTGAGTGCCAGATCGGTAGCGGGTCCGCTAATCTTGCGGCCGCTCACGATACCGTTGCGAATATCGACGATGGCGTGGTCGGGATCCGAGAAATCGTGCAGGACGATCTCACTGTTTTTGCCAAGTATCTGCTCCAGGAAATCGACCATCGGCAAAAAGCGGCGTACGGTCTCGTTCATGGGCAACTCCTTTGGGTGAAATCGGAAATGTTCATAACAATTTTTTATCATGGTAACACGGTGTCTATTGACTCGCATATTCGCAGGTACATTGCGTAATACAGACGAGCGGTAGGAATTTGGCGGCAAACGGTTGACCAAAAGAAAAGTTAGATGTTATTTTGACTAGGCACTTTCGTTACCTGCTGAAACGTTTAATTTCAGCTGAAGAATAGTCTGATAACAAAAAATTATTATTGAGAATGAGAAAATTCTTAAATACGATATGCAACGAAGGCACAACCTCAGCCCCGCACTGCGTCACAATAGAACGTTAGATGCGAAAACAACTACCTCGAGGATTGGTGGTCAAATGGCCCAGGAGACGGTTACGAACGGCACTGAAGCCCTGTTCACTCGCGAAGGCATGCCTCCCGTTAAGGAAATGATCCCGTGCGCCCTTCAGCACGTACTGGCATCGTTTGCCGGCATCATTACCCCGGCGGTTATCATGGCCGGCGTCTACGGCTTTAATAGCCAGCAGAGCACCGACATCATTCAGGTTGTGCTCATTCTTTCGGCACTCGACACGGCCCTTCAGGCCTTCGCTCCCTTCCGTCGCATCGGCGGCGGCCTGCCCATCGTCATGGGCGTCTCGTTCGCGTTCCTGCCGGCCCTGCAGGCTATGGGTGCCTCGGGCTTTAGCTTTGGTGCGCTGCTGGGCGGCGAGATTGTTGGCGGTGCCGTCGCGGCCCTCTTTGGTCTGGCCTACAGCAAGATCAAGTGGCTGTTCCCGCCCGTCGTGACCGGTACGGTTATCTTCTCCATCGGCGTTTCGCTGTATCCCACGGCCGTCAAGTATATGGCCGGCGGTATGGGCACGCCGCTGTGGGGTACCCCGCAGGCCTGGTGCGTCGCTCTTATCACCTTCGCCGTGGTCTTTGCGCTCGCCAACTTTGGCAAGGGCACGCTCAAGCTGGGATCCGTGTTCTTTGGCATGATCGTTGGCATGATTGTTTCGATCCCCTTTGGCATGATCGATTTCTCCAGCGTCGCCACCGCCCAGGTCTTCGCCCTTCCCAAGCTCATGCCCTACGCGCTCGAGTTTGATCCCGAGGTCTGCATTACCCTCGCCGTCGTGTTCCCCATGGTTGCCATTCAGGTTATCGGTGACGTCTCCGCCGCCTGCCTGGGCTCCATCGACCGTATGCCCACCGAGCGCGAGCTCTCCGGCGCTATCGTGTCCCAGGGCATCACCTCTATGGTCGGCGGCCTGCTGGGCGGTCTTCCCACCAGCGCCCTTGGCCAGAACGTGGGCATCATCTGCTCCAACAAGGTCGTCAACAAGTGGGTCTTTGTGACCATCGCGGCCGTCTTTGCCATCGCCGGTCTGTTCCCACAGCTTTCTGCCGTCCTTTCCGCTATCCCGCAGCCCGTCATCGGCGGCGCGACCGTCGGCGTCTTTGGCACCATCACCATGAACGGCGTGCGCATGTTCACCCGCGAGGGCCTCACGCAGCGCACTACCACCATCGTCGGTACCTCCGTCGTCTTTGGCCTGGGTATCTGGATGGCCAGCGGTTGCCTTGCCGGTGAGGGTATGCCCACTTGGGTGTCCACCGTCATCGGCTCCAATGCCGTAACCCCCACCGCCATCATGGCCATTGTCCTTAACCTGATCCTTCCGCAGACGCCGGTCGTGGCTCAGCACATCGATGCTGCCAAGGACGCTGCCGTGGATCTGGTCTTACCCGAGAGCAAGAAGTAACCAATTCGGTGCTATTCGTCGGCGGACGCATCGCCGCGTCCGCCGACGTCATGCGGCGCCAAGCCGCACTTCAAAAAGTTTGTCCCTTTGGTGAATTTGCGGAGTGCAAATGGCACAATGAACCGGCGGGCGAAGACGTGCTGCAAAAGCTCGTGCACCGAAGCGAGCTCTTTAGGCGGCAGCATAAAAGCTACGTGATCTTCTCGAAGCGTGGCTTTACGCAAGGATGTCAGGAAGCTGCGGCGAACAGGGGAGATACCAAGTTGATTTCGTTTGCCGAGATGTGCGAGCGGAGATAACCAAGCGCGCTCTGATGTGATGCTCGGAATGGGTCGCGCTAAGGATGCCAAGCGTAAAACCTTCAATGAAAGTAGCGTAAAAACTACATCCGCAATGGCGTAAAAACTACATTGAAAGTAGCGTAAAATCAGCATTGAGAATGGCGTAATTTCGCATATCGCGTGATAGAGAGGGACGGCCGTCTATGGATGCACCAAAGAGATTGACCCAAAAGGGATATAGGCCCCGGCTCATAGAAGAGCGCCTCGACACCCTTATGCGAGCGTTTGGCTGTGTGGAGATCAACGGCCCCAAATGGTGCGGCAAGACCTGGACGGCGCTCTCTCGCTCGGCGAGCGTCTCCAGGCTCGATGAGCCTGCGCAGCGCGCGGCGGCAGAGGTCGACCCAAGCCTGGCGCTCATCGGCGATGCGCCACACCTGGTCGATGAATGGCAGGAGGTGCCCGAGGTTTGGGATGCCGCCCGGCGCTTCGTGGACGCGAGCGGCAACGAACGCGGGACACTTTTGCTCACGGGCTCGACCGCGCTCAAAAGCGAGGAGCGCAGCCATGTTCGTCATTCCGGCACGGGTAGGATCGCCCGTCTGTCAATGCGCCCCATGGCCCTGTGTGAGTCGGGCGACGGCGAGCCGCTCGTGTCACTGGCAAGCCTCTTTAAGGGCGAGGGTTTTGCCCCTCAGCGTCGCGAGAGCACGGTGGATGACGTCGCCCGCTGGTGCTGCAGGGGCGGTTGGCCTGCAAACCTTGGGCTTTCGGAAGAGCTTGCGCGAGAGACGGCAAGCCAATACGTGCACTCGGTGCTCGACGTCAACGTGCTGGATGAGGGCATGTCGCCCGAGCTTGCACACGGCCTTTTGCGAGCTCTTGCCATGAACGAGAGCCAGGCTGTTACGTACAAGACGCTCATAAAGGACGCCTCGTACGGTGAGGCGGGCCCCGACGAGAGGACCATCGCTGCGTACCTGGATCTCTTCAACAGGCTCAAGCTGACCGAGGACCTGTGTGGATGGGAGCCGCCCATGCGCTCGAAGGCCCGCGTTCGCGTGCGCCCCAAGCGCTACTTCTGCGACCCGTCACTTGCGGCGGCGTTGCTGGGGGCTACCCCAGAGCGGCTGCTTGGCGATATGCAAACGCTGGGGATGCTCTTTGAGAACCTCGTTCTGCGCGACGTGCGCGTGTTCCTTTCCACCTACGGCGGTGTCGACAACAGTGTCCATTATTTCCGAGATGAGAAGGGCCTTGAGGTCGATCTGATCGTTGAGCACGACGGGCGCTGGGGAGCCATCGAGGTCAAGCTGAGTGATGCGAAAGCAGACGACGGAGCGAGAAATCTCAAGGCGCTGGAGAGGAAAGTGCTCTCCAATCCTGCCGCCCAGAATGCCGCGCCGGCGTTTTTGGCGGTCGTGGTTGGAAAGGGGAGCATTGCCTACGCACGCGACGATGGCGTGGCGGTGATTCCCATGGCGGCACTTGGGGCGTAGTGGTTTTGCGGGCGTGCCGTGCTTCCTTTACCGAAAATCCATTTGGTAAACCAGATGCTCGCGGATAGAATAAAGTTGACGGCAGCCCAAGGGTGATAGCTGGGCAGCGCCGTTGCTTGGTCAAGAGGTCAGTGCCTTAATGGCAGCGACTTGTTATGCTTCGAATGCTGCTTGAGTGCCTCGGAAAGTTCGATAAGCGCCGTGAAGAGCGAGACCAAAGCAACCAAGAGCTCTACGAGCTCTGATGGGCCCGGGATGACCGCTGATTCAAGTCACCGGGCCTAAACTTTTTCATGCATTTGAATAGAGCGGGCGGGATCCCTTGGGGCCGTCTGTGTGGTGTGTGCCTTGTGCATGGCATTGCGCACCGCTTTCATGTCCGCGCGGGCGCCTATCCTTACGGCAATGTGGCCGCCTATGTAGCAAGCGGCAGGCAACGGAGAAAGGCCCTAACCGTGTCAGCTGAAAAGACGCCGTGTATCTCGGCTATCGATACGACGAACTTTGCGCGCCAGATTGTGCTGGACTTTGAGTTTGTGCCGGTGCCAAAGCAGCGCCAGCGCCGTGGACTGCGCAACGAGATTATCGAGGTCGGCGCCGTCAAGCTCGATTACCACGGCAACGTTATGGGCGAGTTCTCTCAGTTTGTGCAGACGGAATTTACCGAAGGCGTTGCGTTTCCCGTCCCCGAGCTCACAGGGATATCGGCTGTGGACACCGCGATGGCCGATCCGCTCTACGTGGTGATCAAAAGGCTCAACGATTGGATCGGTCGCTACTCCGCCCAGATAGTTTGCTGGAGCGGGACGGATCGTCGGCAGCTTTTGACCGAGTGTCAGGCAAAGCACATCGATCTTGCCGCATTTCCTACGGACTGGGCCGACCTGCAGGCGTTTTACACCTCGATCATGGACGTGGGCAGCCACGGGCGCGTCTCGTTAGGCGACGCGGCAACGTGGTTTGGCATCGAGTTTGACGAGTCGACGGGTCACGCCCACAGCGCCCTTGCCGATGCGCGCGTGACCGCCAAGCTGCTCAAGCAGATGATGGACGGGGACTACCGTGTGAGCCCGCGCGCCCAAGAAGTCCGTCAACGGTGGAGGATGGGCGAGCGAGCCCAGACGTGCCTTTCCAGCAAGTGCCCCGAGCTGAGTGATTTGCTGCTAAAGTTGAAGGCGGAGGGAAGGTAGACAGGGCTCCGGAATGAACTCTGACTCAAGTCATCGGGCCCAAATTCTTTTTGCACGCCATTTTCATGGGCTGAATAGTGCCGAGATTCAATCGCCGAAGGCGCTGTTAGTGGGCTTGCGGGGCCAGTTATCTTATTTGCCCGCCATTTTCATGTTGCCCTACCTGTAGGCTTAATTAGCTTTGGTCCCTCTCCGTCATCAAGATGGACTTAACCCTGGTGTCAGGTATGGACACCGCTCTCGTTTGTTTGACCTTCGCCGCGCGCTCTGCCGCCACGAGAGCCGATGCGTTCTCCCGCCTTCTGACCTCGACGGCGGTGGGATAATAACCGCAACTACATCCGTCCCATTAGGAGCTGCCCCATGTCTTTCCTAGACCGCCTCTTCGGTACCGAAGAGGCCGATGAATCCGCCAATGACGTTGCTGCCATCGCGCTCGCACAGGAGCAAGCTCTCTCGAGGATATCCGAAAACGAGTTGGCGGCTCTCAAGGATTCTGCAGTGAGGACCGTTAGGCTTCCTGTAGGAAGTAAGGCTGCTATCGCGGCAGATGCTCTCATACCGTTTGGCGCCAACGTCGCACAGGGCGTTAACGAGATCGGCATGGCGATGGTCAGGTTCCCAGAGGGCGTGGGCTGGGCGGACCTCTGCTCACGCAAGGCACCCGAATGGGATGGATATAAGCTCCTTTCCAGTTTTGGCAGTGACGGTAAGTTCAACGAGATGGCTGGTATCAAGCAGGCTGGTCTTCAACCCGCTGCGGTGGCAAACCTTGCGCTTCAGGGTGCCGCGGTGGCGGTGGGCATGGCGTATATGAACCAGATAAACGAGAAACTTGACGGTCTTCAGTCCGGCATCGAGGCGATTCAGCGAGATATGCAGCGCGAGCGCGATGCCGAGCTCAAAGCGGCATATGACGCCCTTGATCGCCTTACTCTCAAGTGCCAGGAGTACGGCGCCAGCGCCGAGAAGCGTCAAGTCGCGCTGCAGATTATTGAGGACGCACAATATGAGGCAAACAAGGCGTGGAACTATGAACTCGAGTGCATGAAGGACTTTTCAGCCGAGGTGCGGGCAAGGAAGCGCCTCTCGGCGGAAAAGATAGCCGAGGAGGCGGAGAAGCTCTCCACGATGGAAACGCGAGCCGCCGTGGCATTCCAGCTTTTCGTTATGGCCCAGCAGATAGGCATGCGTTTCGAGGGCGACTACACGAGGCAGAGAATTGAAACCGACGGGCAGATAACAAGACGGATGGCGGACGGGTTTTCTTCCGTTCGAGGGGAAGCGAGGTTCGCTCTTTCGGGGAAAATCTCCAAAGTGGGAGGAAAACCGCTCGCTATCGCTGAGCGCTCGGAAGACGACCGTGAGGTCGAAAATGTTGTCCTGGGGCTGCTCCACGAAGCGGGAAAAAACGTGAACCGCCTCAACCCGATGCGCATGCGCGCTAAGGCGAAGGCGGACATCTCTGAGAAGCGCGCAAAGCTGCAGGATGTGGTCTCAAACGAAAACGTTGTCCGAGAAATTGCCGATCGAAATAAGGAGGAGCTCGAAACGATAAACTTCGCCTTCAATGAGGCTGACACGATTGTCATCGGACCCGACAACGTCACAATTTTCAAGGTGGTAGAGGAGAATGCCGAGACGGGCGATGGTTCTGAGGAAGTGATTGTGTAGATATCTTCGAGATGGAGCGCATGTAGGGCTTAGCGCCAGACCTCCAACGCCTTGTCCGCAAGCCATTCTGCGCGTTCGGCGATGTCACCCTCGTCCCAAGACTTCTTCTCCAAGGCATCGGCCATGGTCGCAAGGCCGGCGGCACAGAGGGCCAAGCCGTCCTTGTATCCCTTTCCCTGCTTCTTGGTGGTCCAATCGGCATCGCGGATGGAGGCGTTGAGCGAATGCGTGATGATGGCGAGGTTGCCGAGCGTGAGGAGCTTCCGGTCCCTTCGCGTGGCGGCTTCGTCGTCGAGGGTTCCCCATTTGTTTCGCCACTTCTTGGGCATCATGTGCTCGAGGGTGTACTGGTTGAATCCGAGCAGGGCTGTGCTGCTCATGCCCGGGCGTATGGCGCTTTCCAGCAGATATAGGACGCCTTTGGACTGAAGGTTGTACAGGCACGATTCCTCGAACGCCCTTCGAACCTCGTCATCGCCGGGCATGTACGTCGTCGCCTCTTCGTTTGCTTCAAGAGCCTTCCTCAGCGTCTCCGCGTCCTTCACCTCGTTCAGGATCAGCGAGGTGAACAGCCTGTTGTAGTTCTTCGTGGTCGCCTGAACCAGCGTTCGGCGGACGATGTAGCTCTCAAGCAGGGCGAAGACCTCGGATTCCTCGCCCGAAGACTCCGCGTTCTTGCGAACGTAGAGCACGTACGGGATGAGCGTCGAGTTCTTGAGGCCGAATATCAGCACGTTCAGACGCTCGACGCCGGGAGCGGAGGGGATGTCCGCGTCGCAGCAGCCTGGGTCGAACGTGGACTCGAACACCTCGGCATAGGCCTTCATGCTGTCGAGGATCTCGTCCTTGTCTCCGTTGCAGTACCTGCCGATGAAGTCCTTGTAGGACTGGAAGAGGTTGGACGTGCGCGAATAGAAGAGCTTGTCCTCGGTCGTGACGCCACGCCTCTTGTCCTGGACCAGAATCTGGAGGAATGCGTCGAAGAAGAGGTCGACGAGCGTGCGCTTGATGCGCCCGGTAACGACCTCCTGCTCCCAATACTCCCTCTTCTCAGCCGTGGGCTCGAAGACGTCCTCCCAGCACTCCTTGAACGCCTGCTCGTTCTCGCGGTTGAAGAAGTAGTTCTTGAGGAGCTCCGCCGTCGTCAGGCGCACCCCGAGCGAGTTGATGGTGTCGAATATCTGCTGCTCGTCCTCGCCCTCGGTGAGGTCGATGCAGACGAACTGGACGTTCGACTTGATCGTGTTCCTGTCGACCTTCTCTGGGTCGATGTTCTTGAGGAAATAGTTGTAGGCAAGGACGATGGACGAGGAGCCCTCGAGGGGCTCGCAGCCCGTGGCGCTGACGACCTTCTCGAAATCCTGCCGGTCGTACTTGCCATGTCTCAAGGCGACTTCGCCGGTCTCCAGGACGAAATCTCGCTCGAACAGCCTGTCGGCGTCGATTCTCGCGCAGAGTGCCTTGAAGAAGATGACCATGGTCGTGAGGCGCTGCTGGCCGTCGATGACTGTGCGAACCTCGGACACCTCGGACCAGGTGTTGCCGGAGGAGGCTTGCTTCAGGATGATCGAGCCCAGGAAATAAGGTCGCTTCGAAGCCGTGACGAACTCCATGTCGCCGAGGAAGCGCTCCCATTGTTCCTCTCCCCAAACGTACGCGCGCTGGTAGAAGGGTATTTCAAGCAGACGTGATCCGTTGAACACGCCACTTATCGTAGATTTTCCTGCATCCATTCTTAAAGACCTATCTATCCTTTGCGGTTATTGTTGGCGGGCCAATTTCGTCAATACACCGCTTAGCCTCTTAATACTCCAGACCCTTAGCATCGGTAACGTTGAACGCAACCAACTCGGCTGCCGATGCCGACAACGCAAGTATCTTTGGAATGGGGAGAGCTTAACGTTTCATTCTTAGTGTTTCGAACCAAAGGCGGTTTCATCAACGCGCTTGAAAATACGGCTTTCTGTCATGTCTTCAGGCACGATGGAGCCAGGTTCTTTTAGTCGGGCATAGACTCTTCACTCGAAAGCTTGGTGACAGTTTCATCGGATGAATCGCTAATCTTATTAATGCCTTGAACTATATCTTCAATTAGTCCGCAAAAACCATCGAAGGCGCCAGGAGCCAGCTCGCCAGAAGCATCACGCTCGACCTTGTATTGGCAGCCTCGATGGAAATCGAGCGCCTTAAACAACTCCGTTGCCTTTATGTCGTCCGCCAGCGGAAACACAGTGGGAGGTTTGTTTTCGACCTGCATCGAAATGCCGCCGCCAGTGCCCTCAAGTTTAATCAATCGCTTCATATGCTCTCATCCTTTTGCGTATGGCATCTTTGCCGCCGTCCATAATGTCGGCAACTTCCTCAAGAATCACCCCTGTGTCGTTCGACTCGAGACAACCAAAAGAAACATCTAAAGGTTTATCTGTCCCTTGCTTTAGAACGATTACATTATCAGCGTCCTGGTTGACCACGAGAAGAGGGCTGTGTGTGACAATGATGACCTGGGATCTAGAACGGAGGTCGTTAAAATAATCTGTTAGGTAGGAACTGACTCTATTGTTTGAGATGTTATCCTCCGGCTGATCGGCCATGAAGACGGATAGCGATGCCTGGGCGCTTGTGACGTATCTGTAGTACGTTAACGACATCTCGCCAAGAGTATTTCCCATCTTTGCGCTTTCGACGTCCATGATTGTGTCGGTTACGCATTCCTGAGCTTTTATGAACTTATCGACCATGGTATCGAATGACGTTTCCCAAGGCTTTGCACAGCTCGGTATCGCGCTGGTTATATCTTCCACAGACCGGATCGAAAGCAGCTTGCCTAAATCCTGATATGCTTTGTTGAAGCACTGGAGGAAATCGCCCAAGAGGTCCGAAGAGTCGGAATACTTCGCACGCCGATTCTTTTCGACGCTGCTTTGTTGGGCAAGCCAAACAACGTCGTCAACAAAAGAGCGCTTCGCCTTTTTATAAGCAGCCTTTTCGTTATCTTCTTCGCTGCTGCGTTGTTCGGTTCGTTGATCGTAGGCCTTGATGGAGTTTGATATAACACCTTTAACCAGCGCTTCCGAATTGACTTCCTCGAGGGAATCCTTGACTCTCGAGGATACGATCTCGAGCTGGCGCTTTGCCTCTTGCAGGTGTTTGATCTCTTCATCGGTGTAGTAGTTGGGTCCCCTTCCAATTTCGGTGTCGATCTTGTTTGTGATGGTGGACAACGATTGGTTGGGTGCAGTCCATTTGTTTGTCACATTGGTGAAGTCTTCTGGGCAGGAAACGACGAATGAGTAAGTTGTACCTTCCAGGCTTGGCTGCAATGTAAGCGCAGATTCTCCGACAGCAAACATCTTCGTTGCAGCATTGATGTTTGCCGCAATTCTTGATTTCAGATTAGAAGAAAAATGGCGAACCGCATCTTCGAACGCGCTGTTAGAGACCTCCTCAAATAGACTGTCGTCGAACACCTTGCCGTTTTTGTTGTAATCACCTTGAAGCTGACCTTGCGAAACGAATTTAAGGCTTGCCTTATCCGGATGTCTGTTGCAGGAAAACCCAGTTTTGCTCTTGAGCGTTTTCACCCATTTTTGCTTCGGAGATTGCTCGGCCAGAAGTGTCAGCAGAGACGATTTACCTATTCCGTTTTCACCTATTATTACGTTAATCCCAGGACTCATTGGGATGGTAGCCCCACATAGCTTGATCTCAGAAATGTAATCGGGGCGCATGTCGTAGGCACCCGCCCGCAAGCGCGTATGCGGAGACGTAAGCGCCATCAGCAAGCCTTTGAAGGTGGGCAGTGCTCGCATTTTAGTGCAAAAGGCCTCCTTGGCTTCCGCCGCTTCATCATGCTTTGGATAGCAAGACCATTGATGGCAGTCGCTGCCAATCACCATCCGTGCCGGAAGCTCTAAATTGGAAAGCTCGCTTCGAAGGATCCCCTGGACAACGGGTTTGTTGTATTCAAGCGCGTCAATGTATCCGAACTTATAGGCGTTTAGACCATCGGTCGCTCTGCCGAGCGATCTCTTTTTCTGGCTGCCATTGAAGCCTGAATGCTGATGAGCAATCAGAATCGTATTCAGTTTTATCTGCTCGAGAAGCGCCTCGAATGATGGGATGTCGTAATAGCCGCCCTTATCTTTAATCAAGTTCTTTTCTATGGCCCTTTTGATGCGAAGGCGATCATCAGCCGACTTCGCATCAAAAATCGTTATAACATGCGCGATGTCGCGATCTGGTTCGAACTTAACATCAAATTCAACGCCAGCAAGCAGGGATAGCCCGAGATGGTCTGATTCGATTTTCGAATACAAAGCCTCGTACAGCTGATCGTCGAAACGATTGTGGTCGGTTATGGAGAACAGCGTAATGTCGTTTTCCCTTAGCGCGGATAAAAGCACATGACTGTGCTCGCTATCGCATTCGCTAACCAAACCTTTCGGCTCTTTATAGGCACTCGCTTTTGAGTGTATATGCAAGTCAACGCTAATGAGTTGATTAAGCATCTCTAAACCTTCACTGCTTCGTATTGGTACGTTGTGCGCATGTTGTGGTGGAAGTCGTTTCCGAGTTCCAACGCCTCGAAGTGCAATACAAATGCGTTTTCAGAATTATAACGTTGCATTGCTGGCGACTGTTGAGGCGAACGGGTGAACGGCAATATGGTCAGGCGAGGAATCAAAGAGTCAGGCAGGGACAATCCTGCCAACAACGCTGTCGTGGTCTCGCGTGGCGGGTGCGTTCTCCTACACCCCCGCGATCCCGCGCGCGGCACTCAGCAGCTCATACTCCCTCTGGCTCCACTGGTACGGCTCGGCCGCGCGTACGGCGTCGCGGCACAGATCCAGGAACACCTCGGCTCCCTCGCAGAAGCACTCACGGGCAAAGGCGCCGGATCCGTCCGCAACGCACACGCCGTCGGCGAAGAGCATCCATCTGGACGGCTCGCGCGAATCGTCTCCGAGCAGCTTGATCTGCAGTACGTGCGGGTCGCCGGCGGCGCAGAGCTCTCTCTCGAGCTTCTTCACCGTAAAGCGCATCTGGTGGGAGAGGCTGCTCTTGACCATGGCCGAGGCATAGCCGCTCGGCTCGTCCAGAAGAT